>PEZH01000015.1 GCA_002774085.1 Candidatus Shapirobacteria bacterium CG09_land_8_20_14_0_10_38_17
CTATATAACAATGTATCGGTATTATAGCACAGAACAGGCCAAAATTCGCATAAAAAGACTCATGAGTTTTTACTAAAGCGAGTGAATGGTTTAATTGTGTGTGTTGGCATACGGGCGGGATGGAACAACGACATTTTGTCCTTCTACTCCCTCCTTTCTAATTCTCAAACGGTGCGAAAATTTTGTGGGAAGAGAGCGATGCGAAGGCGGCTGCGGCGATTCCTTTTCCCCTTAAACCCCTTTTCCTCGCCGCAGCCGCCGGAGCTGACCTTTTAATTTTTACGGATTTTTGATAAAATAAGTTCGAGTCTTTTTGTAAAAGGAGCTCCTAAGATCCATTAGCTCTCAACTTTCTTGAAATAAACTTCTCAGTTTTACTTTTGCCTGCTCTAAAATTTCCTTCTGCTCCGCTTTCAAATTCTTTCCGGCGCGGTTGATATAAAAATTAAGCATGCCCATAGCCGACCGAAAAGGAGATGTCTTTCTTCGGACACTATCTTCTGCGGATCTTTTGAGAGAGGCGGCAATTTTTTTGGGATCTTTCCAGGTAAATACTCCTTCTTCAAGATCAAGGGCAAAACTTGTCTCGGTTACTTTCTTAGACCAATATTTTTTCTTTTTCATCTGCTGTAACCCTAAGATAAAAGCTAAATCGTCTTCTTTGCTACAGTTTAAATCTAAAAATTAAAAAAGAAAAAACCTATATGTCTGCCCGTCAAATGGCAGTTTTTCCCCATGTCCATTTGAATGGGACTTTACTAAACATTTTTTTAGGGTCATCAATTTTTTATTTTATTCTCTTTTTTTAGATTTCTGTAATGTTGTCGCCAATTCATAATGTGTCTTAATTTTCTTTGGAGAGAATTACTTTCGGAATCTTAGGACTCCTAACCATCTCGACAATCTAAACTCTTAATATCCTTATTATATCTTATTGACCCGGTAAGGAAAAATTATTCTTTAAAAGAGATGCCGGTTTTCTGCCTCCCAAGGATTCTCCTTTCCGAAGTTTTTTAAAAATTTTTGTGGTAAGAAAAAGCTCCTATCCTATTTGACCCAAATATTTTGTCTCGCCAACAAAATTATTTTGCCAATCAGAAATTAATTGTTTGGTGAGACTTTTGGGTAAAACATTAATTTTGGATAATTTATTTAAATCCACCCAAGTTTGCCAATGAGCACCATCAAATTCATTATCCTTAACACCCTCTATTTCTTGATACTTGTTAACATCACCCAAGACATAAATTTCAAGGCTGTGTTCCTTTTTTTCGGGTAAAATAAAATCACTAATGTATAAAATCTTCTTAAATTGAAAATTAACCGCTTCACCACATTCTTCTTTAATTTCCCTTTGACATCCTTCCAAGAGAGTTTCACCATATTCTAATTTGCCGCCAATATAGAAGTAAAATTTTTCTTTGGCAGTATAGGAAAGCAACACTTGCCTGTTTTTAATAATAACCAATCGTGCCCTTATTTTAATTTTAGGATCTTCCATTGCTCTTATTTTACCATCTATTACTCAAAGGGGTAACTTCGATTTTTTGTTGAGACTAATTGATTAGTTAATTCTGATTTTCCACTAATTTTAACATTAGTTTAGTATTTTGCCCTTTCAAGGATTCTCCTTTCCAGTCTTGGAAAAACTGACAGAGACAAAAAATTTGCGAAGACTTACTCTTTAATAACTTCTACTTCTTTTCCTCCCGAGGAATTCTCCGAAGAATTAACCGGAGGAGCCGCGTTTTGATTGTTACCTTCTACAGTTGTTCCACCACTATCTGAACCTCCCCCAGTTTTTACTTCCACAGTCTTAATATCAACCCCACTGGGTCCACCCTCGGAGGTCCCTGGCGCAAACTTCATCTCTCCACCCTCAATCACAATCCCACTCTGACCTCCCGATTCTGTTCCAGGTGCATACATTAGTTCTCCACCACTATCATCACCAACCACAACCACTCCCGCTTCCCCTCCCGGTCCCGTTCCGGGCGCCCAGTAAAAACTCGGTTGCCCCTTCCGATCCATTCACATCAATCACTCGTTTTACTACCTGATTTACTACCTGTTCCTGAACCTGAATAACTTCCTGTTTTCCACCTTCGTCAATCTTTGTCTTTATCTCCTCCATTGTTTTTTGTTGTTCAATTGTTCTTTCTTGAACTGCTCCCAAAACTTCTCCCTTGTCGGTTTTTTCCAATAAATTATTTTGCCTTTCTTTTACCTGAAGGTAATTTTGGATTAAACCTTGGACCTTTTCATTATTACCCTTTTCCGCATAGTCTTGAGCCATAACCAATCTCTTTTCAGCGTGTTTTTCTAAAACCTGGATTTTCTTTTCTGCGCTGAAGGCAAAAAAGTATTCCACCCCCTCCTGAATTTTAGTTATGATTGAGTTATCAGAGACAGTAATTTCTTACAAATCAATTGCTTCCACAGTTTTCGGGGTAAAAAAGCTAATAAGAAAAAAGAATAGTGACACTAAGAGCAGCAACCTTTTATTATTCATCTTTACATTAAAAGTACAGTATTATTATTGATAAGTCAATACCATCTTCGTTCCATCTTGAGTGTTTATTCCAAGAAAGCGGTCCGCCAGCTGGCGGGCCAGCCTCGCCGGCTAGGCGGGCCAATCACAGGTTGGAGATGAAGCGATATCAATAAACGCGCGAAGCGCGACACAAAGCGGAACACAAAGCCCCGACCGTAAGAGTGGGTTTTTTATTATAGTTCCTCCTCAAAAAATTCTAAGTCTTGTTCAATTACTTCATTCCAACTGCTAACCATATTGTGATCAGCGCCGAGGTGTTTAAAATAATTATTAATGATTTCTAATTCGTCTAACTTTTCCACAAAATCATTTGTCCAGGTAACCGGTACGGACTGGTCGGCTGTTCCTTGGTGAATTTGCAAAGATGCCCTGATCTTATCAAGATAGTTAGTTACTGAAAATTGAGCCACATCATAGTCTTTTTCCAGCCGGTAAAGCTCGGCTCTTAGAGCCTTGCCCTCATCTTCAAATTCATCGGTAAAATATAGAATTGAATAAGGAAAAGGCTTGGTGACCGGTGCCCAAAGAGTGGTGGGAATTTCTTTTTGGGAAATCGCCAAAACTGATAAGGCAATTTGGCCGCCATTGCTATGACCCCAAAGACCGATTTTATCCGGATCAGCCTGGGGTAAGTTCTTAATTGATGATAATAAATTCAAAACCACTACCGGGTTATTAAATCTTTCCCACCAAACATCATTTTCCGGGTTATCCGATCCCCCATAACCTAAAAAATCTGGCGCTAAGGTAATATAGCCATTTTGAGCAAAAACGCCGGCCGCTTTTTCGGTGCCAATTCCGGTTTGGTAATCTTCCTGATTGACATAACCTCTTAACAAAACAATTACCGGCATTTTTTTCGACTTTTCTGTTAGGGGAAAATTAATTTGGCCAGTGACCTTTTTTTTATCGGACCAAAAAGTGAACAAATGAGCGATATAATCTTCATTTTTATCGTTTATAATTTCGCCAATTTCTATTGAGCTACCCTCATATTTTCTTTGGGCCAGATTGTCAAAAGTAAAAACCAGGAGAGGCTTAGGAGTGGGGGATGGAGCGATTATTCCCTTCTCCGGTAATTTATCGCCGGCTACGAACCAAATAAAAAACCCTCCGCCTAAAGATAAAAAGATTACCACCAGCGCCAGCAGAACCTTACTCATAATCCCCTTAATTATACAGTAAAACTATAGCTGGGACATAAATACCAGCTCGAGCACATCTTTAAGTTTTCGTCATTCCTGAAATAAAACCTGCCCTGATGAATATCAGGGTTCAGAATGACACTGATAACCAAATTATGTCCCAGCTATAGTGAGACATAACATCTTATATTCCGGGCATAGAAATAACTAAATTGTATTGGCGATAGAAATAAAAGGAAAGGAAACATTTCTGACATACGGTACCGTATGTCCTAATTTCACTTTAATATATTTGAAGTACTTTTTCTATTCTGAAAAGAGGTGTCTTGCTCTCTCTATATATAAGATACTGAAACAAATTAAGGACGATGAGCTATACCACAGTCACAGTAAAATTGTGCTCTCAGGTATTCTCCTTTCCCACCCTTCCCGGCTTTAGCCTCGCAAGGTGACTCCTTGCGAGGCTAAATTAGCTCTTTCACCACTTCAGTTAACTCTTCACAACGAAAATATTTATAAAGCTCATTCTCCCAACCGAGATTATTAATGTTCACTGTCGGTTCCACACCCTGCCCTTCAATCGGCTGGCCATCGTCGCGCAAAGTTAGGCTATGAACCAAAAACATTGAATATTCCTCTTTATCATCAAATTGACTATCTAATTTAAACACCCTTTCAATCGTCCCCCAACCACGGGTGGTAACACCAACCAACACTCCCACATTATATTTTTTCAAAGTAGCCGCGATCACTTCCGCCGAAGACTGTGTCTCTTTATCAATCAAAACAACTACTCTTTTATATCTTACCAGCGAAGGCAACCAACCAACCCTTGTCTTAAAATCCGTCCTTTCTCCTTGATGAAAAAACTGATAAGCATAACTATCTTCACCGATAAAAGGGCCTAAGAGGTAGGGGAGAATATCAATAGAACCGCCGATATTCCCCCGCAAATCCAGAATTAAAGTATCCAAATCTTCGCCACTATCTACTTTTTTGGTTACTCGTTGTAATTCATCAAAAGTAGTCGGCGATATCTTGGAAAAGTAAAGATAAAAAATATTAGAACGAAGCAATCTGTAGGTAATCGTCGGCTCAACTCCCGTCGTGTCATAAAGCTGACGGCTTTCTTCATCGCCTAAAACTCGAAAAGAATTTTCAATTTGGGATAATTTCTGAGCTGCTTCTGTTGAAGTTTTTGCCTCAACAACCAATTCCTGTTCTTTAACCCGATAAGCCTCTTTAATTTTCTCTTGAGAATCGTTTTCCAAAACTCCTAAAATTTCATACTGATCAACGCTGGGATTCTTGTTTTCCACATTATTTTTCAAAGCTGTTTCGTCTTTTTTACTATAAAGCCGGCTACGGCCAAAAGGCTCCAAATTAGCCAAAACAATATCGGCTAATTGAGCGACGAATTCTTTTTTCTTCTCCTGAGAATCAATTTCTTTTAATATCGTATCAGCTGTCTTTAAAAGCTCCTCTTTATTCTCTTTCTTCAAAGACTGGGGTTGGCCAACCAACTTTTCTATCCCCAAAACAAATAAATGGGTTAATTCCTCATCACTTAAACTTTTCCAATAATTTTCTTTAATCTTGTCATAAACCTCGCTTAGAAAGGGACTATAAGTGTTCTCCTTAAAAGAAAAGGCTTCTTCTTTAGTTGGGCTATTAATCTTTTGGGCATAAAAATACCCTCCTGCTAACCCACCCCCAAAAATAAGCAGGACAGAAAAAATTCCCAATATCTTTCTCGCTTTAATGCCTTTAAACATCATCTCTATTTTAGAAAATTATACTCCCTTTAAATTTATCTTTTTAAAAAACCATTGTCAAATAACAGAATTATTGTAATCAAGCCCGTATTTTGCTAAAATTACAGTTGAAATTGTCCCTGTAGCTTAATGGATAGAGCAACTCCCTTCTAAGGAGTAGGTTAGAGGTTCGAATCCTCTCAGGGACACAAGAATAAACTAATTAAAAATTAAAAGTAAAAAGTTAAAAGTAAAGAGAAATTAAGGAATTATCCTGCCATAGGCGGGATTCAGAATCTGTTTGTAATTTGGGATTTGTAATTTGAAACTTATTTGGGATTTATAATTTGAAATTTGGAATTTTTAATTTAAAGGACCGATTCTGACTTTCGTCAGAATGACAAGTTTTAATAATTTGTTTTCGCCTTTCAATTTTTGATTTTTAACTTTGGATTTTTAACTTTTTCGCACCCATAGCTCAGTTGGCAGATCCGCCAGCCGGCGGACTCTTAAGCGGCAAAACAGAAATGTATTATGTTTATGTTATAAAAAGTCAGTCTAGTGGTAAAATTTATATCGGCCAAACCAGCGATTTAGAAAAAAGGCTTAAAAGACATAATAAAATTATTAACATCAAAAAAACAAGTTACACCTATAAAAACAAAGGACCCTGGATTTTAGTTTACAAAGAAATATTTTCTGAACGAAAAGACGCCACTAAAAGAGAAAAACAATTAAAAAGCGCCCAAGGAAGAAAGTTTATTAAAGAATATATCTGCACCCATAGCTCAGTTGGCAGAGCATCCGCCTCTTAAGCGGCAGGTCGAGAGTTCGAATCTCTCTGGGTGCACAAAATTAGTCATTGGTTGATAGTCTTTGGTTGTTAGAATAAAATAAAAACAGAAGGCATGTTATTTTAACTTTTAACTTTTAACTTTTATTTTAAATTTTGTAATTTGAAATTTATTTGGGTTTTGAAATTTGTAATTTGAGATTTATTTTCCGGTGGCTGTAGCTCAATGGCAGAGCGTCTGCTTGTGGAGCAGGATGTTGCCGGTCCGAGCCCGGTCAGCCACCCTCACAAGGCAAAGTCATTGACAAAAACCAATTAAAACTATAAACTCTTTACTATGATTACTAAAAAGGAAAAGAATAAAAAATTTAAAATCACCAAAATCTTTAAGAAAGCTTCCTTAAAATTTTTGCTGATTTTTATAGCAGGGCTATTTACTGTTCCTGCCATTGCCTATTTCGCCAAGGAAATAAAAATTGGCCACTTAGCATTTTCTTTTACTAAAAATCGTCTTTCCCAAAATGAAGCCGCTCAAAAATCCCAAGACTTTATCGGCCAAACAATTTTAGATGGCCAAGACGTAAAAATTAGTGATGTTAAAGATGAAGGGAATATTTTAAGCTTTAAAATAGAAGTTCCCGATCAGGGCACTTTTACCTCTTATATCACCAAAGACGGCCGCTTTATTTTCCCTAGCGGATATGATTTACCTAAAATTCAGGCAGAACAGGAAAAACAAGCTCAACCCAGTCCGGCCACCGCAATTCCCCAATCCGATCAACCCACCGCTCTCCTTTTTATAATGAGCTTCTGTCCCTATGGCAACCAAGCCGAAGAGGGAATAGCTCCCGCTGTTTCTTTACTTAAAGAAAATATCACCGTTGAGCCCCATTATGTGATCTATAGTGATTATGCTTCCGGCTACCCTGACTATTGTCTTGATAAAGAAAATAAATATTGTTCAATGCATGGTGTTAGTGAGGTCAATCAAGATGTTCGCGAACTTTGCGTTTACAAATATCAACCGGAAAAATACTGGCAATTTATCCAACAAATTAATAAGGATTGCACTGCAGAAAATGTTGACACTTGCTGGACAAAATCAGCTAAAACTACCGGGGTAAACACTAACAAAATATCTCAATGTCAAAAAGCTGAAGCTTACTCATTATTAGCCAAGGAAGTAGACCTAAATAAAAAATATAATGTCCAGGGATCGCCAGATCTTTTAATTAATGAAACCCAATACCAAGGCGGCCGCAACCCGGAAGATTATAAAAATGCTCTTTGTTCAGCCTTCAGTAGTAAGCCGGAAGAATGCACTACTGTTTTAGGAGAAACAACCAATAATGCCTCCGGATCTTGCAATTAGTCTTCTTTTTATTTATTAAAAAGAAACAATATCTTCCTCTTCTAAAATATGATTCATTCCCACTAACTGTCCCGGATATTTTACCGATTTTCCCCAAACACGAGCGCCCTTTTGATTTGTTAAAACTCTACCGATTTTTTCTGCCACACCAGCAACATTAACTCCCTCCTTCATAATTAATGGTTCATTAAAACCTATTTTACCATTCTTTGGTTTTAAAAATATCCTTATCAAAGCTAATTTTTTAAAAATCTCTTTTTTAAGATTATCTATTCCTTTTCCTGTTCGAGGGCTGACTAAAAGAGCTTGAGGTAATTTCCTTTTAATTATCTCTACTTCATCAGGATGTAGTAAATCGCTTTTACCTATTATAGTGATACTGGGAACATAAACCCGATTATCTAATAAAACATCAATAAACTCCTCTTGTGTAATATTTTTTCCCTTAATAAAAATCTCGGCATTTTTCAACCCTAATTCCTCGGCAATTCCTACCGCTACCCGACTACTAAAATCTTTCATCGCCTGACTATTTTTAATCAAAATCCCCCCCTTACTCTTTTTATTAACAATCACCGCCGGTTTTTCCTTATTTACCTTGATAGCGGCATCTTCCAACTCTTTTAATATCGTTTCCTGCTGACCAAAGCCTTTATAGTCAATTAATAAAATAATTAAATCAGCCGTTCTTACCACGGAAAGAACTTCTTTCCCTCTGCCTCTCCCTTTTGCCGCTCCCAAAATTAATCCCGGTACATCTAAAATTTGGATCTTTGCCCCTTGATAGCTCATCATTCCCGGGACAACTCCTATGGTAGTAAACGGATAGCTACCTATTTTAGATTGAGCCTTAGCAAGAATATTTAAAAGAGTTGATTTCCCCACCGAAGGGAAGCCTACTAAAACCACCGTCGCATCACCACTTTTAGGAATAGCATAACCGCCGCCACCACCCCGACCCCCTCGCAACCTCTCTTGTAATAGCTGATCCTCTAAACAAGCAATCCGTGCCCGCAAACGACCAATATGATGCTCCGTTCCTTTATGATAGGGAATGGTAATAATCTCTTGGCGAATTTTACCAATTTGATCAACAATTTTCTGATTAACCATTAGCTGATATAATAAATAGTAAGTAGAACATATATGAAAAAAACAACTTTTATCCTTGCTCTTATTTTATCATTACTCGCTTCTGCCCTTCCTGTTGCTGCCCAAGAAACTAATCAATTTGGCATTCATATTTTGGAGCCCAATGAAATTAACCAAGCTGCAGATTTAATTAACAGTAATGGCGGCGATTGGGGCTTTGTAACTATTGTTATTCGCGATGACGATCAAAATCCCCAAAAATGGCAAAGCTTTTTTGATCAATGCCGGCAACAACACTTAGTTCCTCTTGTCCGCTTAGCCACCCACAACGAAAACGAATCTTGGGCAGCACCTAAAAAAGAGAATATCGACCGTTGGGTAAATTTTTTAAACAATCTTAACTGGCCAGTTAAAAAACGATATGTGATTATCTTTAATGAACCCAATCATACCAAAGAATGGGGCAAAGAAATAAACCCTCAAGAATACACCCAAATCCTGGCAGAATTTATTAAAGAACTAAAGCAAAAGAACGAAAACTTCCAAATCCTCTCCGCCGGTTTTGACTTGGCCGCCCCCAATTCTAAAACAACTATGGATGCCTACTATTTTTGGCAAGAAATGAATCGGGAAATTCCGGGAATTTTTAACCAATTAGACGGTTGGGCTTCTCATTCTTACCCCAACCATGGCTTTATAGGGAAACCCAATGAAATCGGTCGCACCAGCATCCGTGGCTACCAATGGGAACTATCTATTCTTAAAAATTATTTTGGAATAAAAAAGGAATTACCTGTTTTTATCACCGAAACCGGCTGGCCGCATAATAGTCCAAAGTCAAAAGTTCAAAGTCCAAAATACTACGACCCAGAAATTACTGCTCAATATATTGAAGTAGCCTACAAAAATGTTTGGCTGAAAGATAAAAGAATAATCGCCGTTACCCCCTTTACTCTTAATTATCACGCCGAGCCATTAAGTGTTTTTTCTTGGATAGACAGCAACGGTCAGCCTCATCCTCAATACGAACGAATAAAAAATTTACCCAAAAAATCATGGTGGCCCCAACAGGAAGAAAAATGGGAAATTATGAATATAAAATATCCTCAATTTATGCCGATAAACTCTAAATATCAAGGAGAAATAATATTAAAAAACACCGGGCAATCAATTTGGGGAGAAAAAATCTTTTCTTTTCCTTCCAACTCACCTGCCATCACCGATCTAAAATTGCCAAAAGATATAAGGATTAATCCAGGAGAGATATACCAATTCGAATTCGCCATTCAAGGCCCAAACATGCCGAAAGAAATCCATCTTTCCTGGGAAAATATAGACCAAAACATAAATATTGTTTGTTTTAACCCTGTCAATATTAGTTCTTACAAAACTAACTTTTTCCAAAAAATCATTTCCATCTTAAAGGTATGGTGGTATGATAAGATAAGTTAAAAGTCCAAAGTTAAAAGTTAAAAGTAAAGAGAACAAAAATACAGTTAAAAGTTAAAAGTCCAAAAGAACATTGTTAAATTGTTATATTGTTATATTGTTACATTGCTAAATCATCGCCGTCATTAGCCTCGCAAGGTGACTCCTTGCGAGGCTAAACCTGTCATTTTTAATTTTTATTGAATTTTCCCCACCCAGGTTGGGATCCCGCTGTGGCGGGACAATTTTAAAATCCGTTAATTCGTTAATAAATAATAATTCTCAATTAAAAACTTAAATCTCTCTTTTTAT
>PEZH01000006.1 GCA_002774085.1 Candidatus Shapirobacteria bacterium CG09_land_8_20_14_0_10_38_17
GCTAAGGCGGGAAAAATTAATTTAGATTAATCTTTTATTCTTATACTGAGGTTGGTGTGAACGAAGTGAACATGATAACCCCATACTCTATACACTATACATGATACATAATACATGATACATAATACTTCCCTCCGCCGGGGCTTTACTCTCATCGAAATGTTGGTGGTAACGGTAGTTTTTATGCTTTTGGGGACACTGTTGATTAGCTCTCTTTTTTCAATATTGAAAAGCAATACTAAGGCGGAGTTAATGAAAGAGATTCGCCAAAGCGGCAGTTATGCTTTGGACGTGATGAGTAAGATGATCACTAATGGTACTATTACTGAAAGTAATTGTAATGCTGCTGGTAGTGCTATTACTATTAAAAATCCCGATGGCGAAGAGACTACTTTCAGTTGTGGTGATGATCCTACCCGTATTGCTTCCGGCAGTGCCCAGTTAACCAGCACCCAATCGATAAAAGTCAAGTCATGCGAGAGTGTCTTTCAGTGTGAAATGATTGGTGAAAATGCCCGGCAAGTGATTATTAATTTTACTTTAACGCAACAGGGATTTTCGCCGCGTCCTGAAGAACAGGCTCAACAAATATTTCAAAAAGTAATAACGGTAAGGAATAAATAGAAGAGAAAGTTTTTTCTTGACTTTCGTTTCTTTTTCTTTTAATCTTTATATAGTTAGTTGGGATTTTTTTATATATATTCTCTTGGTAAGAAATACTTATTCTTATAGATTCCCGCTTTTGCGGGAATGACAGGACGCCGTCATCTGATTCTGGCTTGCTCTAGCCCTGTATCGAATGGTACAGGGTCCAGAATCCATCCCTAAAAGTCCTGGCTCGTCCAGGATCTCTGGATGCTCCGCCAGCTGGCGGACCAACCACAGGTTGGAGATAAAGCGATATTAATAAACGCGCTAAGCGCGACACAAAGCAGAACACAAAATACCGACCGCAAGAGCGGGTTTTTTATAAAATATGGATTTTATTGGTTTAGATATCGGCTCATCATTAATCAAGGTAGCCCAAGTAGCGCATCGGGGAGGTAAGTTTAATTTATTAGCCTTAGGTAAGGTAGATGCGCCTCGTCCCGGTTTAGCTTCTGAGGCAAGTAAGGATCATATCGCCGTGGCTGAGGCAATTAAAAAGCTTTTGGCAGACTTGGGGATTAAAACACGAGATGCAGTCGTTGCTTTGCCGGAGAGTAAAATTACCAGTCGGGTAGTTAAGATGCCGCTGATGACCGACGAGGAGTTGGTGTCTTCTTTAGAATATGAAGCGGATGCCTTTGTTCCTTTTCCTATCGCCGATGCTGTTTTGCGCCATCAGTTGGTGAAACGCGACGAAAAGAATAAGGTTTGCGAGGTACTTTTGGTAGCCGCTCCTAAACGCTTAGTTAGTAAGTATACCGATCTTTTAAAGTTGGCAGGATTACAGCCTTTAGCCTTAGAAACAGAAATTTTATCTTTAAATCGGGCTTTAACAACAGCAGAGAGCCCTAACACGATGATTGTTGATTTTGGTTTTCATAGTTGCAATTTTGCCATTTCTTGTCATGGCGATATTTTCTTGACCCAGTCTTTTCCTATTGCTGGTGAAGTTTTAACTAAAGCCTTAGCGGCAGAGTTGAAAATTGATCCTTCTCAAGCCGAAGAATATAAAAAGGCTTATGGGTTGACAGAGGAAGTTTTGGAAGGGAAAATTAAAAAAATATTAGCTCCTTTGGTTCAAAGTGTCACCGGGGAGATGAAAAAAGCGATTCAATATTTTGAACAAGAGGAAAAAGAAACGGTCAAATTAAATATTCTTGCCGGGGGGTCGGCTAGTTTGCCTAATGTGGCTTCTGATATTACTACCGCCTTAGGCATTGAAACGCAAATTGCTAATCCTTTTGCTTTGTTGGAGTTTGATCGGAAAATTTTTTCTGAATTTTTAGATGACGGCCCAATTTATTCGGTAGTAATTGGTTTGGCGAAAAGAGAAACGTAAGGATAGTTAAAAGTTCAAAGTTAAAAATTAAAAATCAAGGAAGGTATGGTGAAAACAAAAACGATTAGCTTTTTGGAAGAAGCTCGGCCAGTACAAGCGGCAGAAAAGCAAAAGATAGCCAAGATAAAGAAAATGAGCATTAGTTTGTTATTGACTTGGGTTTTATTATTGGCGATTGTTTTTGGTTTTTCTCTCTTTGTCAATAACCAAAATAAATCTCTTTTAACGGAAAAGAGTCGTTTAAATCAAAATTTGCTCCAACTTGAAGATAAAGTTAGCCACATATTAATTTTAAAAGAGAGATTGGGGAAGATTTCTAAAATTATTAGTAAAAGACAGGATTTTGCCGATCCCTTAAATAATTTTTTTGTTTCTCTTCCCCCGGGGATTAGTTTAAGTAGTGTGGTAATAGAAGCTGGCAAAGTTAAAGTTGGCGGTTCGGGTGATATTATTTCAATTTCCCAATTAGCCCAGAATTACACCGGGGAAAAAGATGATTGGTTTAAAAAAGCGACCTTAACATCGTTGAATAAAGAAAAAGAATCATTAGGTTTTAGCTTTAGTCTTTTAATTGAGTTTTAAAATGAAAATATCTTTTGGTAAATATAGTCAATATCAGATTTATCTTCCCTATTTGGTGACAGCGCTGATTGTTTTATTTACCTTTTCTCTTTTTACTGCCCAGATTAAGAAAATTATTAGTCTTTGGCAGAGCAATAAGATTCAAGAAGAGGAAATAGGAAAATTAAAGCAAAGAATTAGCCAGATTGAATCGTTTTCCGATGATCAAATTGATAAGCAAATAAGTGATGCTTTATCGGCGTTGCCAAGGGTGAAGGATCCTACCTTAGCTTTTTCTGCTACTAAAGCTTTAGCTTTTGAAAGTGGTTTGTTGGCGGAAGAGATTGCTTTTTCTCCGGGGAAAATTGCTAAGGAAATAGAAGAAACAGCTTCTCATTTAGCCAAGGTTGAGGAAATGTTAATTACTCTTCAAGTTCAAGGCAGTCAGGAAAATATTATAAAAATAGTCCGACAAATTAACCAATCGCAACCTTTAATGGAGCTTAAGAGTATAGATTTAGAATCTTTCCCTGATATTGCCGCTAAATTAAGCATTAATATTTATTTTTCGCCGGTAGCGGTGGGAGAAGTTTCGGCGAAGGCAGATGTTCTTCCTACCTTAGAAGAGGAAAATACTTATAAGAAGATTGCCGATTTTAGAAAATTGGGTTCGGGCGTAGTGATTGGTGAAAGCGAATTTACTCCCGGTGATCCGACTCGCGATCCCTTCATTTATAGCCAATAGGTAATTTTGTGGTTAGAAATTAAGTAATATTTGCGCCCTTTTGCCTGCTTTTTGCGCCTTGATATTAAGAAGATTACGCAAGGCAATAATTACTTTTCCGCTTTTGCCGATAATTCTTCCTCTATCATCTTCATCCACATCGACTAAAAAGGTAGTCGTTTCGTTTTCTTCTTTTTTTTCAATTTTAACCGCCTCCGGCTTTTGAACAATATTTTGGATGAGGTATTTTAAGAAAAGTTTCATATTAACGCTGTTTTTATCAATTTTCTTACTTGATCGCTCATTTGCGCGCCGTGGTTTAGCCAATAATTGAGGCGGTCTTTTTTGATTTTAAGTTCCGGCGGTTGGAGCCGAGGATTATAATAACCGATTCGGTCAATTGTTTTTCCATCCCGTTTACTGCGGGCTTCGGCAATAACTACCCGGTAGGCATGGTGATTTTTTTTCCCTACTTGGGAAAGTCGTATTTTTAACATGGTTTAGCTAAATTAGTTTTGGATGATTCTAACTTTCGTCAGAATGACGATTAAGGATGTCTAAGCCGTCATTCTGAACTTGATTCAGAATCGTCTTCAGATGATCCTGATTTTCATCAGGATGACAACAAGGGATGATCCCGATTTCTGTCAGAGTCTGTCCTGAACTGGATTCAGGAATAACACCGAGATATTTATATCTGAAATTATATCATTTTAACCTTTTTTTCTCAATCTTTAATCCTTCCAATGCTTTTTGAGCCGCATTTTGTTGAGCCACTTGTTTTGATTTCCCCCTCCCCTCCCCTATTTTTTGGTTATTCATCAAAATGGCAAAGACAAAGGTTTTATTGTGATCCGGTCCACTGCTTTTAATTAATTGATAATCCGGGGCATTTCCCCATTTTTTTTGAGTAATTTCTTGTAATAAACTTTTATAGTCTTTGAGTATTGGCTCCTTGGTTATTTTTTGGATTTGAGGAAGGATGTTCTTTTTTAAGAAACTTTGGATGGCTTTTAGTCCCTGATCTTTATAAATAGCTCCTATTAAGGCTTCAAAAGTATTAGCTAAAAGAGAGCGGTTTTGGCGGCCCCCTTCTTTTTTTTCACCTCGGCTTAAAAGAAGAAAGTCGTTTAAGTTAAGTTTTTGGGCAATTTTTGCCAGTGATTCTGTACAAACTACTTTAGCGCGGAAGTTAGTTAGATATCCTTCGGGCTGGTGGGGAAAACGATTAAAAATTTGATCAGAAACCCAAAATTCTAAAATAGCATCACCCAAGAATTCCAATCTTTCATTAGAAGATAAGTTTAGTTTGGGGTGTTCGTTTAAATAGGAGCGATGAGTAAAAGCTCTTTCTAATAAAGCCTTGTTTTTAAATTTTATGCCGATGACTTTTTCTATTTTGGTGTAAGAAAACATGAGAATAATTTCTAATTTCTAATTTTAAATTTTAAATTCTTAATGATTGTTCCCAAGGTACCATTAACAAACTTGGGTGAATTTTCGCTCCCGAACTCTTTACTTAATTCTATCGCTTCGTCAATAATTACCCTAAAAGGCTCTTTCTTGCTAATTAAAAGCTCAAAAATAGCTAAACGTAAGATGGCTAAATCAATTTTATTGAGTCTATTGACAGGGAACTCTGGCGCTGCTTTTTCAATTTTGGGGTCAACTTTATCAAGATTTTTGATTATTTTTTGAGTTTCTGAAGAAAAGTCTTGATTTTGTTTTTTCAAAAAAGAATAGGAGAAAAGTTCTTGAACGATTTTTTGTCTGGCCAAATGGCGAGGATCAGATTTCTTTTTCATAATAAAAGATTTTTACGGATTTAGTCTTTGGTTCTTTTCTCTTCTTTACTTTTGACTTTTAACTTTGGACTTTGGACTATTTCTTCTCCCTTGTAAAAACCACAATAAGGGCAAACCTGATGAGGAGCTATCAATTTTCCGCAATGGGAGCATTTAATTAATGCCGGCGGGGTTAACTTTTGCGCGGCTCGTCTCTTTCCTTGTCTACGGGTGGATATTCTTCTTTTTGGTAAAGCAGTCATAAAATAAGTTAAAAGTCCAAAGTCAAAAATTGGATACAAGATACATGATACAAAGATACACGATAACAAAATGTAAACTCAAATGTTAAATGTCAAAGATACAGGTTAAATATCAAATTTTTTAAAGAACAGAAAAAAAAATTTAAGATTTAAGATCAATTTTTGGTTTTAAAATTTGGGATTTAAGATTAAAACTCTTGATTTTGACTTTTGCCAGAGTGGTACTTTAACAACGAAACAATAAGGCAATGTTTTCTTTTTTTGAATTTTGTATTTCGGATTTGTTTCGGATTTCGTCCGCCAGCTGGCGGATTTAATTTCGGATTTTCTTTTCTCCTTGTATCTTTGTATCGTCTACTTTAGTTTGGTTCTACGAGCTTTATTGTATATTTTTTTAGCTTTTTTTTCAAGAGGGGAAATTGATTAATTTGACGGACGATTTTGGCGGCAGTTTTCCGGGCGCGGTTAATGAGTTGATAATCAGTTAACGAGGCTATTTTCATTTTAGGGAAACCATGTTGAGCAGTACCAAAGATTTCTCCTGGTCCCCTTTCTGCCAAATCCATTTCTGCTAATTTGACACCAATATTATTTTGTTGAAAGATTTGCAATCGTTGATAGGCATGTTGACTAACATTGAAAGAAGGGAAAAGGAAACAATAGGATTGTTTTTCCCCTCTGCCGACGCGGCCGCGTAGTTGGTGTAATTGGGCTAAACCAAAGCGCTCTGCCCCCTCAATGACGATGATGGTGGCATTGGGAATGTCAATACCTACTTCAACGACTGGTGTAGCGACTAAAATATCTATTTTCCCTTGGTTGAATTGTTTAATAATACTGTTTTTTTCCTTTATTTTGAGTTTGCCGTGAATTAGAGATAATTTTAAATTAGAGAAAACTCCTTTTTTTAGTTTTTTGTATTCTGTTGTCGCGGCGCGAATATTTTTCATCAGTTCCTTTTCTGATTCTTCAATGAGAGGGCAGATAATAAAAACCTGTGAGTGATAATTTTTTATTTGTTTCTTAATCCATTGGTAAGCATTTTCTCTTTTTTTTTGCGGAATTATCCATGTTTTTACTTGTTGTCTTCCTGAAGGCAGTTCGTTTAATATTGATAAGTCTAAGTCGCCATAAAGAGTTAAAGCAACACTGCGAGGGATGGGAGTGGCGGTCATGGTCAGAACATGGGGATACGTTTGGGACTTTTGCTTTTGACTTTTTTTAATTAAGAGAGCGCGTTGCTCGACTCCGAAGCGGTGTTGCTCGTCAATAATGATCAGACCGATTTTTGATGGCCGCTTTTTCTTAAAAATTAGGGCGTGGGTGCCAATGAGGATATCAAAATTATTGTTATTAATTTTTTGGTTGCTGGTCTTAAGGCCGATTTTGAGGTTTTTGGGCATAATGTTTTTGATGGTTTGATAGTGCTGGGCGGCTAAAATTTCCGTAGGCGCCATCAGCATCGTTTTTTGGCCAGCTAACCAAACATCATAGGCAGCGATAGCGGCGACAACAGTTTTTCCGCTACCAACATCCCCTTGGAGCAAGCGGTTCATTGGTCTATTTTTAGCTAAATCATTGATAATTTCCGAAACTGCTTTTTTTTGGGCGTTAGTGAGGGTAAAGGGTAGTTGGTCGGTTAATTTTTTGAGTTTAGATAAAGAAATATTAATCGGTAGTGCCTTTTTTTCATTTTGCCAATTAATCTTGCGCAATTTAGCGGCTAATTGAGGCAGAAATACTTCATCAAAAGCTAAGCGCTCTTGAGCTCGTTTTAAGGCTGTTTTGTTTTCAGGAAAATGAATTTTTTTTATTGCCTCGTATTGGTTGATAAGATTTTCTTGAATAAGGATTTTATAGGGAAGAAACTCCTTAATTTGTCCTCGAACAAGTTCGAGAGTGGTCTTTATTTGCCAGCGGAGCCATTTTGAAGAAATTCCTGCCGTTAGCGGATAAATAGGTGTTAATCTACCGGTATGAATGGCTTGGGAACGTTGAGAATTGATAATTTCAAATTCGGGGGAGGCTAAGGTGAGACGGCCGGCAAAGGATTTTGCTTTTCCTGATAAACTAACCTCTTTTCCGGCCTTAAGAGTGTTAATTAGATAAGGTTGGTTAAACCAAATAACCTTGATTTCGCCGCTGGAGTCGGAAACAACAGCTCTTTGGATACTTTTTTTAAATTGGCGGTATTCACTTTTGATGTTTTCTATTTTCCCTTTTATGGTCACTGTTTCTCCGGGCTGAATTTGATTAATTTTGGAAAGCAGGGAATAATCAATATAACGGTGGGGAAAATGATAGAGAAGATCATTAATGGTTTTGATTTCTAAACGCTTTAGTTTCTTAGCGTAAATATCCCCTACTCTCGGCAGTTTGTTGACTGGATCTGATAATTTTAAAATCACTATAAAATAAATTCTAAATACTAAATCTTAAGTTCCAAATAAATACTAAATTCTAACTTCTAAATTCTAAATAAAATTGTTTAGGATTTGATTTTATGTTTAGTGCTTCGAATTTGTTTGGAACTTCGAATTTCGAATTTAGAAATTATTTTTAGTCTATTTTAGGATAATTGCTGCAAAAGGGAGAAGAGAAGTAATGATAATCGCCGCAAAAGCGACTATTATAACAATGGTCGCTGTTTTACGCTGTCTTTTGTTCATAGAAAAAAATAATTAATATTGCTACATTGTTAAATTATTGGGGCTGTCATTCTGACGAAAGTCAGAATCAATAATTAATTTTCAATTTTTTAATGATTAACGTCCAGATCCTGAAATAAATTCAGAATGATATTCAGTAACTTGACAGTTCAGCAATTTGACAATGTAATAGTATTCTTTGAGCTTCTCAACCTTCATATATTATTGTTACCGGGCCGTCATTGGTTAAAGTTACTTTCATTTGAGCGCCAAACTTTCCTTCCTTAATATTTAAATTGCTCTTTTTTAGTGTTTTGGCGAAACTTTGAATAATTTTTTGCCCTGTTTCTGGTAGGGCTGCTTGGCCAAAATATGGTCGTCGGCCCTTTTCTAAATTTGCCAAAAGAGTGAATTGAGGGACAATTAAAATTTCTCCGTTGATGTCTAAAATAGAGAGATTCATTTTGTCATTTTTATCAGCAAAAATGCGCAAATTAAGAATTTTCTCAGCCGCTTTTTGAACGATTTTTAGATTATCTTTTTTCCCTACTCCGATAAGAATAAGTAAACCAGGGCCAATTTTGGCGATGGTTTTTTGATTAATCCCGACAGAGGCTTGGGTGACTCTTTGGATAACTAATTTCATATGATATATACTCTATGTAACAGGGATATTATTAGTCATCCTGATGAAAATCAGGATCATTCCTTACTGCTACCGTCATTCTGGTTTGCTCATACCGTCATTCTGGCTTGCTCTAGCCCTGTATCGAATGGTACAGGGTCCAGAATCTATCCTTAAATGATTCTGGAGTCTCCGCCAGCCCTGCACCATAACGGTACAGGGCTGGCCGGCGGATCCCCAGCCAGCCTCGCCGATGAGGCGGGCCAGCCTCGCCGGCTAGGCGGGAATGACGGCTGAATGGTATGGCGTCATCCTAATGAAAATCAGGATCATTCCTTAATTTTCAAATCTTAAGATTAATCTATAGATCCTGAATCCCTCGCCACAGGCAGGGCAAGTTCAGATCCTGTCCTGAATTTCTTTGGGGGATGATATTTGTGTCTTAGTCATATATACTCTGCTATAAGCATAGTGTCTATTATTATACAACAAGCGTATATAAATATGGACTGGTTTGAAACTTGGAGAGCAAAAATAATAAAGATGAGAAGGAAAAGGTTCAACCACCGGCGCATTAAAAAAAGTTTTAGTTTTAAAAAAATTGTCTTGGTTTTTTTAATTTTTTTGTTTGTTTGTTTTTTGGGAACGGTGGTTACCTTCGCCTGGCTTGCTCGCGATTTACCTCAACCGGGCAAAGTAGTTCGGCGCGAAGGCTTTGCGACCAGAATTTATGATAGGAATGGCCAGTTGCTTTATGATATTTACCAACAAGAAAAGCGAACTCCGGTTTCTCTTGAACAAATTCCTGAATCTCTCCGTCAGGCGACTATTGCCGTTGAAGATGAGGAGTTTTATCAGCACCAGGGCTTTTCGTTGCGGGGAATTGGCCGGGCTCTTTATAATATTGTTTTCCGTCGTCGTCTTCAGGGAGGTTCAACTCTTACCCAACAGTTGGTGAAGAATGTTTTATTGTCGCCGGAACGGACATTAAGTCGCAAAATTAGGGAATTTATTTTAGCGATTCAAATTGAAGCTAAATTTTCCAAAGACGAGATTTTGGAAATGTATTTAAATGAAGCCCCGTATGGAGGGACAGCCCGAGGAGTGGAGGCGGCATCGGAACTTTATTTTGATAAGTCAGCTTCAAAATTAAGTTTGGTAGAAGCGGCTATTTTGGCTGGTTTTCCCCAAAGTCCCACCGCCTATTCTCCATTTGGTGCTGACCCGGAAGCTTATGTGGGGCGGGCAGAGCATGTTCTGCGACAGATGAGCGAGAATGGTTATATTACTCAAGAAGAGGAAGAAAAGGCAACTAAGGAATTATCTTATATTGAATTTGCTCCTCGTTCCTCAGATTTTTCAGCGTCTCATTTTGTGATGTATGTTAAGAAATTATTGGTAGAACGTTTTGGCGAGGAAATGGTAGAAGCGGGTGGGCTGAAAGTAACGACTACTTTAGATTTGGATTTACAGGAAAAAGCAGAGGAGATAGTTGCTCAAGAAATAGAGAAGGTTATTAATCTTAATATTACCAACGGCGGTGCCGTAGTTTTGGATCCCAAGACAGGTGAGATTTTGGCGATGGTGGGGTCTCGTGATTATAACGAGCCCAATTTCGGTAAAGTCAATGTTACTCTTGCCTTGCGCCAGCCCGGTTCAGCGATTAAGCCGGTTACTTATGTTGCCGCTCTAAAACGCGGCTATACCGCCGCTTACTTAATTATGGATACCAAGACGGAATTTCCCGGAGTTTCTGCTAATAAGCCCTATGTTCCGGTTAATTATGATGGCAAATATCATGGTCCAATGCAGGTTCGTTTTGCTTTGGGTAATTCTATTAATTTAGCGGCGGTAAAGATGTTAGCTCAGGTAGGGTTACGCAATATGTTAGAAGTGGCATATAGTATGGGTCTTTCCACTCTGGAGCCAACGGCGGAGAATCTTTCTCGTTTAGGCTTATCAGTAACTTTAGGGGGAGGAGAGGTAAGGTTATTGGAGTTAGTCTCTGCATATTCTGCTTTTGCTAATGGCGGATTTAAGATAATGCCGGTAGCGATTTTAAAAGTAGAGAATAAGGAAGGAGAGATATTAGAAGAGTTTAAACCTTCTCAAGGCAAAAGAGTACTTACCAGTGGTGAGGCATTTATTATCTCCGATATTCTTGCTGATAATAATGCTCGGCTTATTGCTTTTGGTCCCAATTCGGCTCTTAATATTGCCGGCCTTAAGGTGGCGGTGAAGACGGGGACAACTAACGATATGCGTGATAATTGGACTGTTGGTTGGACTCCACAGGTGATGACGGGTGTTTGGGTGGGGAATAATGATAATTCAGAGATGAAAAGTGTTGCCTCGGGAATTACCGGGGCGGCGCCAATTTGGAGAAAGATAATTTTGGCTGCCTTAGAAGATAAATCTAAAGTTGGTTTTTCTGTTCCTGAAGATGTGGTTACCGCCGAAGTTGATGAGGTTTCCGGAGCGCGCTCTCATGACGGTTTTCCTTCTCGCTTGGAGTATTTTATTAAAGGGACCGAATCCCAAGGTGAAGATAGGGTTCATCTTAAGTTGAAAATTTGCAAAAGCGAGGGTAAATTAGCCAGTCCTTTAGATATTACCCGAGGAGATTATGAGGAAAAAGAATTTTTTGTCTTTAGCGAAGAAGATCTCTTTGCCGGGCCGGATGGGGAAAATCGCTGGCAGAAAGGAATTGATGAGTGGGTAAATAGTCAGGGTGA
The DNA here is from genome assembly GCA_002774085.1 of Candidatus Shapirobacteria bacterium CG09_land_8_20_14_0_10_38_17. Taxonomy (GTDB): domain Bacteria; phylum Patescibacteriota; class Microgenomatia; order 0-14-0-10-38-17; family 0-14-0-10-38-17; genus 0-14-0-10-38-17. Next base: position 11,328 of record PEZH01000006.1, read on the forward strand.
CTCTCGTTATCATTCTCCTACTGAGTATTGTAGCACTGCTAATGAAGTGGGTATTCAATTTGAAGAGCCTAATGATCGCGATACGGTTCAAAACGAATTTAAGGTTAAGGTTAAACCTTTAGTTTTAGGAGAAGTAGAATGGGTAAAAATATACGCCGATGATCGGGAAAAACAAACATTTAACCGCCCTCCGTATGAGGTGAATTTAGTTTTATCTGATGGTCCTCATAAGGTTAAAGCTAAAGTGCACAGTCAAGACGGTAAAGAAGCAGAAAAAGAAATCAGTATTGGCGTTAATGTTCCTTGGAACTGGTCGCCAACACCAACACCAACACCAACATTGACTCCTACACCCGGTTTTTCTCCTTCTCTTTCACCTTAATCTTCGCGTCAGAATAACAATTAATTTATAGCTCTAATTTGACAAATTTTATAATTGTGGTAAAATTTGTCAACAATGAGTAAAGGAATTGAAAGAGGTATCCCCTTCCCCCGTCCTTCTGGTCGCGAAATGCCTCTGCCTTCAGATATGGATAATGGGACTCGGGAAGTAGTTGCTGCTTTGGGGAATTTATGGCTGGGTATTTTTAGGAAGAAAATTAATCTTGACCGAGAAAAAACAGCCAAACTGGTTAATAGTTTTTACGAAGGATTAGATGATCAGGTTTGTCAATGGTTAGATGAGGACGATCCTCAATATCGGAAACCAAGAGGGATTATGGTTAAAGAGAGTGCAATGCAAAAGGCTCAAATTAAAAATACTTCCCCTTCAAAAAGGCATTATCAGGGAAGGAAAGTGAGTTGATATTTAAAACTCAAAACAGTTGATTTTCCTGGTAATCTTGTTTTTTAGATTTTATTGCCTTACTTTAGCACCGAATTTTTCTTTTATTTCTTTAACGATTTTTTCTCTTATTTCTTTTATTTCCGCAAGAGTTAAACTGCGCCGGGGATTTTGATAAGTAAGACGAAATGTCCTACTACAATCAAATGAATCAATGATTTGAGCATTTTTAATTAGAGGAGAAATTGATTCAATAGAGTGTATTACCGGGCCCAAATAGGTTTTAGGAGAAAAAATTAAAGTTAAGTCTTCAACTACCGGAGGATATTTAGATAAAGGGGCATATATTTTTTGTTTGGTGGCTAATTGGCTAATTTGATCAATATCTAAGGTGAAACTAATAACATCTTTCTCAATTTTAAAATTATCCAAAATAGCTGATTTAACCAATCCCAATTGGCCGATGTGTTTTTTATTGACATAGATTTTGGCTGTTGTCGGTCCTTGGGGAATAAATTGGTAATTAATAATACCTAAATCTTGTAACAAACCTTCAATTATTCCCTTAGTTTTTGAGAAGTTTTTGGTGGTCACTAATCCAGTCAAACAGAGATTTTCATAGGGGAGATTTTTCTTTCGGGGCAGATAGATATTGGCGATTTCAAAAATTTTCTCTTGAGGAAATTGAGCTTGATTTTGAGAGAGAATATCTAAAAGCGAAGGGATTAGGGAGCGGCGCATAAATTTTAAGTCTTGAGAAAGAGGATTTTTTAGAACTAAATGCTCTTCTTTGTTTATTTGAGCTTTGTTGATAAGCTTTTTACTGATGAACGAATAAGAATAAGTTTCCCAGAAACCTTGGTAGCGAAGGTAGTCTTTAGCCCGTTCTCGCCAATAAAATAGAGGCGAAAACTTTCCCTTAGTTGTTTTTTTCTGCATTCTAAGATCAATTATGGGTGGCAAGGGGGGGATTTGGCTTTTCAAGTTGAAGTAGCCGTAAAGGCGGGCAATTTCTTCTATCAAATCCTCTTCGATACCGACATCGTGAATTCGCCAAGTGGGTACTAAGAATTGAGCTTGGCGTGAGTCTTTTTTCAAAAGCTTAAAGCCTAAGTTGGTTAAGATTTCAATCATTAGTTGGTGTTCTATTTTCTCACCGATTATCTTTTGAACAAAGCCAAAAGAAAGGGAAACTTTTGTTGATTTTTGTTTTTGGTGATAGAGGTCAATCATTGAGGAAGTGATTTTGCCGCCGCTTAATTTTTCTATCATTTTAGCTCCTCGTAAAACTACCGGGAGGATATTTTCCAAATCAATCCCCCTTTCAAAGCGAACAGCGGCTTCAGTGCGGTGGCCTAAAAGTATTGAAGTGCGGCGGATAAGTTGGGGATTATAAGATTGGACAAAAAAAAGAACACGGCGAGTGTTTCGGTCAATGGCGCTATTTTTTGCTCCCATTATTCCGCAAAGATCAATTAAACGGCCGGCTCCATCTTCAATAACAATATCGCCGCCGGGCATAGTTCTTTCCACACCATCAAGGGTAATTACCTTTTCTCCTTTTTGGGAAAGGCGCATAATCATTGTTTGACCGGCAATTTTGTCGTAATCAAAGGTGTGAATTGGCTGGCCAGTTTCAAACATTAAATAGTTGGAAACGTCGATCACATTGTTTAGGGGCCGCAGACCAATTTTATAAAGTCTTTCTTGGATTAATTTTGGTGAGGGACCAATTTTGACATTTTCAATTAAGATGGCGGTGAAGCGAGGGCAAATAGAAGGAGGATTGATTTTGATCTTTAGAGGACATTTTCGAGAAGGGAGGGTTATTTTTTGTTTTTTGGGTAGGGTTAGTTTTGTCGAGAAACCGAAGCGAGGTAAGATGGCGTTTAATTCCCGTGCTAAACCGATGACAGAAAGACAATCGGGTCGGTTGGAGGTAATTTCAATTTCTAAAACAGAATCATTTTTCCATCGGTGGACACGTTCCACTGATTGGCTGCACAAGGAAAGATAGTTGGCTATTTGCGGAGTTGTGGCCTTGGTTTTTATAAATTCGCGTAACCAGGAAACGGGAATTAAGATGTTCATGATGAATTAAATTGTTACGTTGTTATATTGTTAAATTGCTATATTGCTACTAGCCTGTCATCTGATTCTGGTAAGCCACCGACTGGTGGCGCATCCAGAATCATTTAGGGATGGATTCTGGTCCGGCCGCTGGCGGACCAGAATGACGATTATGTTCACCCGCAACAATATAACAATCTAGCAATGTAACCATGTAACAATATATCTTCTCTAAAACTGTTCTACAAATCTTAGGTCGTTTTCGTATAATATCCTGATGTCGTTTAGCTTCAACCCCGATTTCATCATATAAGTGCGCTCAACGCCCCAGCCGAAGGCAAAACCGGAATATTTTTTAGGGTCAATACCCCCGTTTTTTAGAACTTGAGGATGAATCATACCGGCACCTCCTAATTCATGCCAGCCGGATTTGCAAACTCGGCAGCCTCGTCCATGGCAAATGGGGCAGTCAATATCAACTTCAAAAGAGGGTTCGGTAAATTGAAAGTGAAACGGTCGTAACCTGATTTTTCTTTCCGGCCCATAGAAGTTTTTGGTAAAATATTCAAAAATTCCTTTAAGGTGGGTAAGATTAATGTTTTTATCAATAACTAATCCCTCAAATTGATGGAACATTGGTGTGTGGGTGTTGTCCCAATTGAGACGATAACACTTGGCAATATTAATCATTCTCACCGGTGGATTAATGCGGCGCATTTCGCGGATTTGACCTGATGAAGTGTGGGGAGTTAAAACCATTTCTCCTAATTTGGAATGGGGCTTGACATCTAAAAAGAAAGTTTCGAAATCATCTCGCGCCGGGTGGCCAGTGGGCATATTTAAAGCCTCAAAAGCAAACCATTCCCATTCTATTTCAGGATAGGAAACTAAAGTGAATCCTAACCTTTCAAAGAGAGGCCAAATTTCGCGGAAGGCAAGGGTGATGGGGTGAAAATGGCCGATAGGTGGCAATTGACCGGGAGCAGTGGTATCTATCCAAGTATTTTTATTTTTCTTTTTCCTTTTAATTATTTGATTTTGCTTTGCTATTGCTAACTGGATTTTCTTCTTGGCTTCGTTAAGCAAGATGCCCATTTCTCGGCGCTGGCCTTTGCCTTTGGGAATTTGAGATATTTTTTTGATAACTTGAGTTAGTTTTCCTTTGCGGCCCAAATATTTGATGCGTAAGTTTTCTATTGCTTGGCTGTTTTGGGCTTTTTTAATTTCTTTTTCAGCGACCGATTTAATTTGTTCAATTTGTTTTTTCATCTTTGACAACCTCTTTTGCCTTAGAAACAATAAATTTAAAAGTGGCAGGGTCATTAACAGCCAGTTCAGCCAAAATTTTTCGATTCAAAGTAATATTTTTTTGTTCTAAAAGATGAATAAATTGATTGTATTTGAGATTTTGTGAGGAGAGAGCGGCATTGATGCGTTGAATCCAAAGTTGGCGCAAATCTCTTTTTTTATTTTTTCGTCCCGCATAAGCATATTGACCGGCGTGGAGCTCTGCCTCATGAGCTACCTTATATAGCCGATTGCGGGTCATGCGATAACCTTTTGTTGCCTTTAGGGTTTTTTTATGTTTAGCGTGACGGATTGTCCCTGTTTTTACTCTCATAGACTAATGAATAAAATTCTAAATTCTAATATCTAAGTTCCAAATAAATTCTAAATTCTAAGCACTAAATTCTAAATATTAATTGTTTAGAATTTGTTTTTATTTAGTTATTCGTATTTGTCCCGCCTTTGGACGGGATCTCGCCAGAGGCGGTGATTCTGGAGCTTCTAATTTAGAATTTAGAATTTCTTAAGACTGATCACTTATTCTTAATAATAATTAACTGTCATTCTGACCCGCCAGCTGGCGGAGACTCCAGAATGGCAGGTTTAGCCTCGCAAGGCGACGCCTTGCGAGGCTAATGACGGTAATGATTTAGCAATGTAACAATGTAGCAATGTAACAATGTTTCTTTACTTTTAACTTTTGACTATCTTACTTCCCCATTATTTTTTTAATCTTTTTAGCCATTGTCCCCTTAAGCTCTTTCATTTTTTTATATTTCTTTTTTTGGGTTTTACTTTTATTCTTGCGTAAGTGCCGACTAAACGATGAACGATGAAGCACCTTGCCTGTTTTGGTAACACGAAATCTTTTTGCCGCTGATTTTTTAGTTTTTTGTTTTCCCATTTTCCTCTTATTAATTGAAAATTGTCCCGCCACAGCGGGATCCCGCAATTGGCGGGAAAAATTGAAAATTATTTAGCGATGGGTTCTATTGTCGCCACTAAGTTCTTGCCCATCATTTTGGGTTTTTGATTTAGTTGGCCAAAGGTTTTTAGTTGCTCGGCAAATTTTTCAATTAGCTGGTAGCCGTTATCTTTTTGACTAAACTCTCGTCCTCTAAATCTGATGACTATTCTTACCCGGTTGCCTTCTTTTAAGAATTTAGTCGCCCTTTTGACACGAAAGTTTAAGTCGCTATCGCCGATAAAAGGCCGCATTCTTAATTCTTTTGTTTCTTGTCTTTTGCCTGCTTTTTTACCTTTTTTAGCCTTTTTATTTTCTAAATATTTAAATTTCTTAAAATCAATAATCTTGGCGACTGGCGGTTTAGCATTGGGAGCAATCTCTATTAAATCTAAATGGGATTCTTGTGCTTTTTTGAGCGCCTCTTCCCTGTCAATAATGCCTATCTGTTTCCCCTTTTTATCAATCACCCGTAAGGTTTTAGTGGTGATGTATTGGTTGATAAGATAAAATTTACGCGGGCTCAATTTAGTTTTTTACTCCTGAATTAATAGTGAGTTTAACATAAGTGAAGTTTAAAAGTCAAAAGTAAGAAACATTGTTACATTGTTAAATTGTTGAATTGTTGAATTGTTGCATGTCGCATGTCGCATTGTTAAAGTCGTCATTCTGGTAATCCGCCGGCTGGCGGAGCATCCAGAATCGTCTAAGGGATGGATTCTGGCCCTTGTACCATTCGATACAGGGCTAGAGCAAGCCAGAATGACGAATAGAACAATTAAAAGTTAAAAGTCCAAAGTTAAAAAGAAAGAAACATTGTTACATTGTTATATTGTTACCTTGTTACATTGTTAAAAAACTTAAATCCTAAATCCAAAAAACTAAAAGTTGCCTGATGTTTGAGGCGTGAGACGTCTGAGATG
>PEZH01000003.1:0-5920 GCA_002774085.1 Candidatus Shapirobacteria bacterium CG09_land_8_20_14_0_10_38_17
TTAATACAATTGAGGTCATCAAAGAAAAAATGTCTCAGCATTTTTTCTTCCGCATGATAACCCCATATACAATTTTTGAGTTTTGAGTTTTTATTGCCGTGTGCCCTGGTGCTGGAATTGGTAGACAGGCTAGCTTTAGGAGCTAGTGTCGGTGACGGCGTGAGAGTTCGATTCTCTCCCAGGGCACAAGATCTGGTAAAATAATGGTGATTTGCCGCGGTGGCGGAATTCAAGCAAAGCGCGGTCCGCCTGACATCGCCGCATGAGGCGTGTATGAATAATACCTAAAGCCGAATGCTAAGATGAGGCGGAGGCAGACGCGCAATATAGGTTGACACGTTAGCTTGTAGAGAAGTATTATTGCTTTAATGAGAAAAAGATCTTGGACAAGGGAATGACTAATTGAGGCGGTTAAGACTTTTCGGAGTTATCGTCAAGCTTTAATGAAGCTTGACTTAAAAGAATCGGGCGGTAATTATACTCAGATTAAAAAATATATTAATGAATATAGGCTTGATATTTCTCATTTTAAAGGGAGAGGTTGGAACAAAGGGATGAGCTTTCCTTTTCACCCTAAAATTCCCTTAGGAGAAATTTTAACCAAGAATAGTGATTTTCAGAGTTATAAGCTAAAGGAGAGATTAATAAAAGAGGGTATTAAGACCCCTCGTTGCGAAGAGTGTGGGTTAAGTATACCCCAGATGGTCGGTTGCCTTTAGATTTGCATCACATTAACGGCGATTATAGAGATAATCGTTTGGAAAATTTACAAATACTTTGCCCTAATTGCCATAGTCTAAAGCCTAATTAACGAGGAAGAAATAAAAGATAAGCCCAGGTGTTGGAACTGGTAGACAAGCGACACTTAAAATGTCGTCTCATTCGTGGGGTGTGGGTTCGACTCCCACCCTGGGCACTATAAAGACAAGTTGTAGAGTTGACTAAATTTTTAAGATTGACTAAGATATTGGTATGCCTTTTTTAACAAAAAAAACAATTATCTGCTTTATTTTGTTTTTTATTTTTTTTCTTTTTGGTTTTATTAGCCAATCTTTTGCTCTTTCCCCTACTCCAGACTTAACTATTACCCCCGAGGCAACTGTTTTTCTTGAAGCGACTGCCCAAGCTGAACCCAAAGAAAAAACCCCGCCTCTTACTGAGTCAACAAAGGAAGTTAAGGGTAGATTGGAGTCTATTTTAGAAAGCCAGCAATTGAAGCCCTTGGGAATGACGAATTTTTTAAAATACGCTATTCGTAAGGCAGTTTCTCAAGACATTCCTCCCAACACTATTGTTTTGATTTTTCTTTTGCCTGTTATTGCCACTTTAATAACCGTTTTTCGTTATGTGGTCGGATCAGTAGGTTTTGGCGTTTTTACGCCGGTAATGATTTCCGTCGCTTTTATAGCCACTGGTTTAGGGCCAGGTTTGGTTTTGTTTTTAGTGGTTTTGTTTATTGCTAATTTGGCGCGTTTGATTCTTAAGAAAATTCGGGTTCATTTTCTGCCGCGGATGTCAATTTTACTTTGGTTGATTTGTTTGGGTGTTTTGGTTTTGTTGTTTTTAGGGCCTCAATTAGGCTTTGAGAGTGTTACCGATATTTCCATTTTTCCCATTTTAATTGTTATTCTTTTAGTAGAGAATTTTATTGAAGTTTTAATTGGCAAGAGCCGTCGTGAAGCCTGGAGAATGACTTGGCAGACACTATTGGTGGCTATTTTGGGATATTTCTTGCTCAATTGGCAATTTTTACAGTTTTTTGTTCTTCTTAATCCGGAAATAGTTCTCTTCTTAGTTTTATTGGTAAATGTTTTAATTGGACGCTATTCTGGTTTAAGATTGTTGGAATATCAGCGTTTTCGTTCCGTTGTAAAGTAATAATTTTGTCAAGATTAATGAAAAAATGGCAGGATATTTTGGGTATCAATGCTCGTAATAGTCATTATCTTAGTTATAATACCTGGCGGGGGCGGCAAATTGCCGATTCCAAATTAAAGACTAAGGAAGTATTATCGCATTATTCTCTTTCCTGCCCTGAGTTGTTGGCGATTTTTAAAGATAGGGATGATATTCACCGATTTACCTGGGAGAATTTGCCCGATAATTTTGTTTTGAAACCCTCTGGTGGATATGGTGGAGAGGGAATTTTGGTGATTAGGAAAAAAAGTCGGTGGGCGGGAGAGTGGGAGTTAATGGATGGGGAGATTGTTGATATTGCTGATTTAAGATTCCACGCTCAAGAAATTTTAGCCGGTCGTTTTAGTCTTCATAACACTCCTGATATTGCTTTTATAGAAGAGCGGATTAAAATTATTAAAGTTTTTAGAAAGTACACTCATCAAGGGACTCCTGACATCCGGGTGATTGTTTTTAATAAAGTGCCGGTGATGGCCATGCTTCGTTTGCCAACATTAGAATCGGGGGGAAAAGCTAATCTTCATCAAGGGGCGATTGGTGTGGGTATTGATTTGGCGACAGGAGTGACTACTTATGGTGTTCGTCATAATGAATTAGTTAAATATGTGCCAGGAACGCGCCGAAAACTTAATGGGTTGAGAATCCCCTATTGGGACGAAATTCTTTTGGCGGCGGTGCGAGCCCAAGAGAGAATTCCCTTTTTAGGTTTTTTAGGAATTGATTTTGTTATCTCCAAGAATCGTGGACCGTTGATTTTAGAACTAAATGCTCGCCCCGGCCTTTCTATCCAAATTTGCAATCGCGCCGGTTTGAACAAGAGGTTGGAGCGGGTGGAGAGATTGGAGGTGCGCAGTGCCGAACATGGGGTTAAAATTACTAAGGCTCTTTTTGGGGCTAGTTTTGCCGACAAGGTATCAACCTTAGGATCACCTCGGGTGATTGGGGCCTATGAGAGAGTTCAGATATTGGATAGTAAGGGCAGAAAAATTTCTGTTTTAGCTAAGATAGATACCGGAGCCGATCGGAGTAGCTTGGATAGAAAGCTTGCCGATGAGTTGGGTTTATTAAGGGAAGATAATATTATTTTTACCCGAAAATACAAGAGCGCTATAGGGAAACATCAAAAAAGGCCAGTTATTTCTTTAACTTTTTATTTGGCCGGTAAAAAAATTGAAACAGTCGCCGACGTAGTTGATAGAAGCAGTTTGCGGACAAAAATGTTGATAGGGGCCCGCGATATAAAAGATTTTGTTATTAATCCGAGTAGATAAGGATATGAAGCCGATTTTGATTCTTGCTAATAGTGATAAGAATTTACTTCCTTTTCAGAAAGCCTCGTCGGATATCAAGCAGAGAGTAGTTTTTGCTAATTATAGGGAAATTTGTTTTGGGGATGGCGATAAGGGGCGAATTTTAATTAAGAAGGAAAGAGAAATTTTTGATGTTCAAAAAGATTTTTCTTTGATTTTTTTCCGCACCGTCAAACATAATATGGAAAGGGTTAATCTAATTGTTGATTATATAGATAGTCAAGTTTTGGTGGTAGATAGAATCAATAAGGGGGGTGTTTATCGGGCGACTAAGGCATTTCAATATCGGCGTTTACTATCTAATGATTTACCGGTTACTCCTTTTATCTATGGTTCGCTGGATTTGCTTTACGAAAGAGCGAACTTGTTGGGTTTTCCCCTGGTAATTAAGAGAAGCGAAGGATCGCAGGGAAGGCAAGTTTATTTGGTAAAAGATAAGTGGTCTCTTCGGAAATTTTACCAATCATATCAAAAATATGAAGATAGGAGTGGAAAATATTATTTAGCTCAGAAATTTATTGATAATGATGGTGATTATCGGATTTTAGTTTTGGGTAATCAGGTTTTGGGGGTAATGAAGAGGGAAAGAGTCGATAAAAATGAGTTTCGTAATAATGTTTCCTTAGGGGGAATGATTCAAAAGGCAGTTTTGCCTAATAGTATGCTGTTGATGGCCATCAAGGCGGCTTCGGTGTGTGAAATAGAGGTTGCCGGTGTGGATATTATTTTAGATAAAGAAAATGGTCGGCCTTTTATTTTAGAGGTTAACCGCTCTCCTCAATTTAAAGGATTGATGAAAGCGACGGGGGTTAATATCCCCAAGGCAATAATAGATTTTTTGATTAAATTAGCTAAAAATGATTAAAGACTTAAAAACGTTAAGGAAGTTTTTTAGGGAAAAGGTGAACACCCCAATTTTTGGGGTAGGAGTTTATGCTTTTAATCGCCTGGGCCCGGAGGATTTTATCCCTCAATATCAACTTTTGGCCTTATATGATAGCTTGGACACTTGCTTAATAGAGAAAGATATCCCCGTTTTTTCTTTGGAGAGAGAAATGGGCGAAAAGATTCGTTGGCAGGTTAAAAGGAATTCTACTTCGGTTATTGGTCATTTTAAAGTTAAACAATATTTAGCAAAGCACTCTTTTCCCTTACTGCTTCCCTATAAGTCTTCCTCGGAAATGATATTAACTTGTCAAAAAAACGATTGGCAGTTAGCGGCTAATCCGCCTGATTTAGATAAAAAATCTATTGATAATAAAGTAAAATTTCGGCGTATTTTAGAGGTAATTGGTGCTCCCTGCCCGCCGGGGGAGATAGCTTTTTTGGGTCAGCTTGATTTTGATTCTTTAGCCCAAAAATATAACTTGCCCTTTGTGATTCAGTATCCTCTGTCCGGTGGCGGCAAGGGAACATTTTTTATTAAAACTGCTAAGGATTTGAGAAAGGCTCGGGAATCGTTAATTGCTTTAACCAAAGGCGAGATTGATGATAATCAAGAGATGATTGTCAGTCAATTTATTAAAGGTCCTTCCCCCAGCGTGACTGGCTGTGTTACTCGTCAGGGAATTCTTTCCACCTCGCCCCAGTATCAAGTTTTGAGTATGCCTGAGCTTAATAATCGCTCCGGAGCGGGTTTATTTTGCGGTCATGATTGGAGTTTTTCTCATTTTTCTCCATATGTTTGCCGGCAGGTTTATGAAATTACAGAGATGGTCGGCCAGTATTTGCAAAAGATTGGCTATAAAGGGATTTTTGGTTTGGATTTTATTATGGATGAAAGGACAGAAAAGGTTTATGTGGTGGAGTGCAACCCTCGCCTTTTGGGTTCATTTCCTACCTTGACAATGGCTCAAATTAGCAATGGTGAGCCGCCTATTTTAGCCTTTCACATTTTAGAATTTTTAAATGCCAATTATCAAATAGATACTAAGGCAATTAATCAGCAAATGCGAATGCAAAGAAAGGGCGCGCAGATGCTCTTACATAATTTGGTCAATAATCAGGTGCAAGTGAGCAAGAAAATGCGACCCGGTATTTATCGGTTAAATAATGACCAGGAAATGATTTTTATTCGTGATGGTTATAAATTGAGTCACCTAAAGAAAGAGAAAGAGTTTTTAATTACTGAAGGGATTTTAGATAAGGGTGCTTATTTTACCCCTTCAGGGCGGATTGGTCGAATTTTAACGCTGACACCGGTTTTAGCTGATTATCAGCATTTAAATTCTTGGGCGAAAAAGATTGTTGTCCGTACTACCCAAGGGCTTGGTTTGCGGCCGGTTCACTTTTGGCGGTTAAAAAGATTATTTAATCCTCGCTTGAGAAAGTAGCTTGAAATTCTCAGCCAGCTAGCACTATATGTTATGGTGCAGAGCTAAAGTAAGCCAGAATGACGAGAGAAACACATTATTATATTGTTGAATTGTTACATTGTTAACCGTCATTCTGAATTTAATTCAGAATCAAAACAATCCTGAAACCCCAGTCATTCGACGGGGCAGGCAAGTTCAGAGCCTGCCCCGAATTCATTTCGGGAATGACAATAACTGAAAATAGCCTCAAATAGCCTCGCAGGGTGACTCCTTGCGAGGCTAAATAAATAATAATTATCAATTAAAAACTTAAATCTCTCTTTTTATATACTCATGGGGTTGGTGTGAACGAAGTGAACATGATAACCCCACTCATGG
>PEZH01000003.1:5960-7973 GCA_002774085.1 Candidatus Shapirobacteria bacterium CG09_land_8_20_14_0_10_38_17
CGCTAGTTGGCCTCTGCCCCGTTTAGGATGTGATTGTCCTATTTGTTCTTCTTCAGATAAACGCGACCGTCGTTTGCGGCCGGCACTTTTGGTTAATAATCGATTTTTGTTTGATGCCCCGCCGGATATTTATCGTCAATTATCAAGCTATCCATCAAAAATCAATAAAATTAAACATATTTTTATTACCCATGCCCATTTGGACCACATTTTGGGACTTTACGATTTGACTCATGTTTACCAAAAGGCTAATCGGCGGCAGTATTTTAATCTTTTTTTAACCGAAAGCACCCTAAAAGGAATAAGAAAGGTGTTAAATTTCCCCTTTTCCCCTGTTTTTAATATTCACACGATGCGAAAAAATGAAACTTTCGCTGTAGATAAAGCTAAAATCTCTTTTTTTGAAGTAGTCCATAGCCGGATACCCACTTTTGGGATAAGAATAAGAGAAGAGAAAATATTATCTTATCTCCCTGATGTTGTTAGTGCCCCCGTTGCATCACAGCGTTTGATTAAGGGGAGTGATATTCTCATTTTAGATGGAACTAATTTACTGATGCGTCGGGAAAATATTGCTGATTGGGGTCACGCTGATTGGGAAATGGTTAAACAGTTAGTTAGAAAAACAAGCCCTGCTCAAGTTATTTTTACTCATATTGGTCATGGTTGTAATTCTGCGCCTCATGAGAAATTAGATAAATTTGTTCAAAGCAAGGGCGGACAAAATTGGCATATTGGCTATGATGGAATGGAAATAGAAGTATAGGAATAATTGTTGCATTGTTACATTGTTGAATTGTTGAAAAAAGGAAATAGCTAAAGCTGAAATAGTTCCACTACAAAAGAGAGATGGTTTCATAATTTATTTGTAAATTAAAGTTTATTTTGATGAATGGTAATATTCAGCCCTTAGCCGATCGAGTTAGACCTAAAACCCTGGGTGAGTTTGTTGGGCAAAATCATTTGGTGGGAAAGGGGAGAATCTTGCGGCAGATGATTGAAAGCGACCAACTATTTTCAATTATTTTTTGGGGACCGCCGGGGTGCGGCAAGACAACTCTAGCGCGGATTATTGCCAATCAAACTTACTCCTATTTTGTGGAATATTCAGCTGTGTCCGCGAAGTTAGCTGATGTGCGCAAAGTTATTAAGGAAGCGCGTGAAAGATTAGATGTAGGATCGCAAACAATTATTGGTGATAAAAAGAGAGGGTGGCGAACAATTTTGTTTATTGATGAAATTCATCGTTTTAATAAGGCCCAACAAGATGCTTTTTTACCTTATGTTGAGAACGGGACTATTATTTTAATTGGTGCGACCACCGAAAATCCCTCATTTGAAGTGATTGGTCCCCTACTTTCCCGTTGTCGAGTATTAGCTTTAGAACAATTAAGCGAAGAGGAATTAAATGAAATTGTTAATCGTGGCTTGAAAGAGTTAAACGTTAAGATAGACAAGAAGGCGCGTCAATTTTTAATAAAAAATACCAATGGTGATGCTCGGCAAGTTCTCAATATTTTAGAAGTTGCTAATTCATTATATTGTATTAGTAATAAAACTAATAAGGATAAAATATTATCACTTCATTATATTGAAGAAGCGCTGCAAAATAAGTTTCTTCTTTATGATCGTGTCGGCGAAGAACACTACAATACAATTTCTGCTTTTATTAAATCAATGCGTGCCTCTGATCCCAATGCCGCTCTTTATTATTTGGCGCGGATGGTTGAGGTGGGTGAAGATCCGCTTTTTATTGCTCGAAGGATGGTTATTTTTGCCTCTGAGGATATTGGTCTTGCTCAACCAACGGCTTTGGTAGTAGCCAATAGTGTGTTTCGGGCTTGCGAGACGATTGGCTATCCGGAGTGCCGGGAAAATTTGGCCCATGGGGTAGTTTATTTAGCTTTGGCTAAAAAAGATAGATCGGCTTACGATGCCTATATGCAGGCTTGGGGTGATGTTAAAAAATATGGTAATCTTCCCATTCCAATGCATCTTAGAAATGCGCCGACA
>PEZH01000036.1 GCA_002774085.1 Candidatus Shapirobacteria bacterium CG09_land_8_20_14_0_10_38_17
TCCGGCCGGAGCAGGGCAATAGTTTCATCATCTACCGCCACCAGCATTCCCTGGCTTTCTAAGCCAAAGATTACTTTTGTTTCTAAATTGGCGAGGATGACAATTTGCTGGCCGATCAGTTTTTCGGGTTGGTATTGTTTACCAATGCCGGCGATAATTTGCCTTTTTTCTTCTCCTAAGTCAACTTCTAAGCGCAACAACTTTGGTGAATCTTTAATTTTCTCGGCAACGATCACCGTGCCTGCCCTAAGATCTAATTTTTGGAATTCTTTGAGGGGAATTTTTTTCATAATCTATCCCGAGACAAGAAGCAAACCGCCTAAACTTAAAAAGCCTATTTTCCAAAATTTGCCTGAAGAATTGTTTTCTTTGACCATATTCTTAAAAAGATTATCTTTTTTTGGGAGCTTTTTGTTAAGAATTTCTTTTTTTCTTGTCATTCTGGTAATCCGCCAGCTGGCGGAGCATCCAGAATCGTCTAAGGATGGATTCTGGCCCTGTACCATTCGATACAGGGCTAGAGCAAGCCAGAATGACGACTACGGATGACTTTACCGTCATCCTGAACTTGATTCAGAACGTCATCCTGAACTTGATTCAGGATCTTCTTAAGAATGATTCTGGCTTTCGTCAGAATGACAACTAATGTCGCAAATGTATCTTAACTTATTCAGAATTTGTATTTAGGAAATGAATGTTTCTAAATATTCTTTAATTTTTAACTGTTCTTTTAAAGAATTTTCCAGTTCAATGGCGATAAGAGGGGCAAAAAAATCTTTGGGGAAATTTTTAAGATAATCAAGCTCGTTTAGGGTTTTAAGAAAATGGGCGCTTTTGACCAAGCCAAATTGGGGGTGGTTAAAAACTTTTTTTCTGACGGCGCTTATGTGATTAGCGCCGATGGGATATTTCTCAAGAAGCTTAAGATATTTTTTATAGCGGGAAGAATTAAGATTACGGTCATCTTCTAAATGAGAGAGGTCAAGACAAACTCCCACCCATTTTTTAATTTCTTCTTCAGTAAGAGGAAAACCACTGTTTTCTAAATAGATCTGTTTGGAGTAAGAGGATAGATTATATTTTAAAGGGAATTCTTTCTCACTGTGGATATTAAAAGCTTTAGTTTGGTAGTTTTTGATTAAAAATTCTATTTCCTTAAGGGTCATGTCGGAGCGGAGGTGGACAAAGGGAATTTTTTTTAAGCCGGTTTTTTTAAGTTTAGAGTAGCACTCTTTCCTCTCTTCGAAGTTAAGGCCGGTTAAAAATAAGGCGGCTTCTTTAATATTTAATTTGTCAATTTCTTCAATTTTTTGCCGCCAGGAAGAATCGGTGGTGGTAATGGTTACTAAGATTTTTTTCACTTGTCTGTTGTTATGTGATTTGTAGACTTTCAAAAAGGTTCTTTAAAGAAGCGATTCGGTTTAACAAAAAACCCTTGGGGTCATTTCTTAATTCTTCAGTGCCTAACCAGTAATTGGGATTATATCTTTTTCTAATTGGATCGCCGTGTTTAGGGATATCAAGCGGTGCTATTTGGTGTAAAACTAATCTTCTTTTTCTCATTTCTTTTTCAAGAGCTGATTTTATAGCCGGGTTGTGGTTGGCTTCTCTCCAAGCATTAGCGGCGTGGGCAAATAATTGCAGGTCGCTGATTTCCCCTTCTTCAGATTGCTTTACCGCGTCATCTAATCTATCAATAATTTCATTTTTTGACAGAAGATGCTCCGGTGTTTGTTTTCCTTCTTGATTTGAAATGGGTGTTTCTTCGTTAAAATTGGTCATAATTTTGGAAAGTTAAAAAATTAATTTTTAATTTTAAGCGAAAATTGGTTTTTTCTCCCGTTTACCTTGATGGTTTCCCCTTCCTTAATTTTTCCTTCAATAATCATTAAGGCAATTTTATCTAAGATATTGGTTTGGATGACTCGCTTTAGAGGTCGGGCGCCAAACTGGGGATCGTATCCCAATTTGGCAATTAAAGTCTTAGCGCTCTCATCAACAATAATTTTAAGCTGGCGATTGTCCCAGAGATTTTCTTGAATTCTTTTGATTTGGAGATCAACAACTTGGCTGATTTGTTTTTTAGTTAGTTTTTCAAAGAGAACAATTTGATCTAAACGATTGATGAATTCGGGCTTAAATGTTTTTTGTACCAGTTGCCAAATTTTATCTTGGAGTTTCTTTTTGTTTTCTTCTGTTTGGATAATATCGTCTCCCAAATTGGAGGTCATAATAATAATTGTATTTTGGAAATTGACAGTTCGTCCCTGGTTGTCGGTAAGGCGGCCGTTGTCAAAAATTTGGAGGAATAAATTAAAGACATCGGGGTGAGCTTTTTCAATTTCGTCAAAAAGGATAACGCTGTATGGTTTTCGTCTTACTGCTTCGGTTAATTGTCCGCCCTCTTCATAGCCGATATAGCCCGGAGGAGCGCCAATTAAGCGCGCCACGGTATGGCGTTCTTGGTATTCGGACATATCAATACGCACCATTGATTTTTCGTTGTTAAAGAGAGTGTAGGCTAAGGTGCGGGCTAATTCGGTTTTGCCCACTCCGGTTGGACCTAAGAAAAGAAAAATGCCGATGGGGCGATTTTGTTCGCCGATGCCGGCTCGATTACGGCGGATAGCATTGGTGACTTCTTGGACTGCTTCTTCTTGATTGACAAAGCGCTTATGAATTTCTTTGTCTAAGCGGGCCAATCTTTTTGCCTCGCTAACCAAGAGGCGGGTGACGGGGATGTGAGTCCAACGGGAAACAACCTTAGCAACCTCTTCTTCATCAATTTCCTGCTTAACTAAGCGTTTGTTTTGAGGAATTTTATCCCAAGCCGCTAAATTTTTTTTAAGCTCCTTTTCTGTTTTAGGAATTTCTCCGTATTTAATTTGGGCCGCTTTTTCTAAATTAATTTCCCGTTCCGCGGTTTCTTCTTCAGTTTTTAACTGTTCTAATTTTTGGCGATTGGTTTTTATTTTTTCTAAAATTTCTTTTTGTTCTTTCCATTTGATTTCTAAACCGCGCAATTTTTCTTTTAGATTAGCAATTTCTTTTTTTAATCCTTGAGTCTTTCCATTTTTAGAAGAGGGTTCTTTTTTTATTGCCGTTGCCTGGATTTCCAATTGGGTAATCTTTCGCCGCAACTCATCTATTTCTTGGGGAACACTTTGGATTTCGATGGAAAGGGCGGCGGCGGCTTCATCAATTAAATCAATGGCCTTATCGGGCAAGAAGCGGTCGCTGATATAACGTTGGGAAAGTTTGATGGCGGCAATTAATGCTTCATCAGTGATGCGCACCCCGTGATGGAGTTGATATTTTTCTTTAAGGCCCCGTAAAATTGCCAAAGTGTCTTCGCTGGTGGGTTCGTCAATATAAATGGGTTGGAAACGACGCTCTAAGGCGGCATCTTTTTCAATATATTGGCGATATTCGTTGATCGTGGTGGCGCCGATAGCGTGAAGAGTGCCGCGAGCTAAGGCTGGTTTTAACATATTTGAAGCGTCAATTGTTCCCGAGGTTTCGCCCGCCCCCACCAAGGTATGCATTTCATCAATAAAGAGGATATAATGGCCTCCGGCTCGTTCAATGGTTTGGATGACTGTTTTTAGTCTTTCTTCAAATTCTCCCCGGAATTTACTGCCCGCTAACATCGCCCCTAAATCTAAGGAGAGAATTTCTTTGTTTTTTAAAAGCTCCGGTACATCGCCGCCGACAATTCTTTGCGCCAATCCTTCGACAATGGCTGTTTTGCCTACTCCCGGATCGCCTAAAAGGGCGGGATTATTTTTTCGCCGTCGCGATAAGATTTCCATTAATCGGCGGATTTCTTGGCTACGGCCGATAACCGGGTCTAATTTTCCCTCTTTGGCTAATTGGGTAAGGTTGATGGTGTATTTTTCTAAAGCTTGGTATTTACCTTCTGCTCCCGGAGAATCGGCGTGTTGACCTTGCCGTTGTTGGTTAAAAATTTCTTTAATTTTCTTTTTTTCAATTGAAAATTGGTCCAAAATATGACGGGCCGAACTATCAATTTCTAAAAGGGCCAAAAAAAGGTGCTCGCCAGTGATGTATTCATCGCCTAATTGGCTGGCTTCTTTTTCTGTTTGATTTAAAACTTGGTTTAAGGTTGGTGAAGCATAGTTAGCCGCCGCTTCGCCACTTGTTTGCGGCAGTTGATTAATTTCTCTATCAACGGCTTCTTCTAATTGATTTAGATTTATCCCCTCTTGAGATAGGGCAATGCTAATTATCCCCTCTTTGTCTTCTAATAAGGCTTTTAAAAGGTGAAGGGGGTCAATATTGGGCTGGTGTCTTTCTTGGGCTAAGCTTTGAGCTTTGACTAAAGCTTCTTGAGCCTTGGTGGTTAATTTTTCTAAATTCATAATAGTCCTCCGTTATCCCTGAAATGAATTCGGGGCAGGCTTTGAGGGCTTTGCCGACTTTCCGTCATCCCCGAAATAAATTCGGGGCAGGCTCTGACCCCGCCATTTGATTTTTATCTTACATCATTTTTTCTAATTCTCTCACTCTTTTTTCTATTGGCGGATGGGTGTTAAATAACTTGGCCATTCCTCTAACTGTTCCTTTAATGTTAAAAGGGTTGCTGATATAAAAATGGGCGGTGGCAGAATTGGCGCTATGTAAAGGAATAGTATTTTGGGAAATTTTTTTCAAGGCGTTAATTAAGCCTTGAGGCTGGCGGGTGATCATTGCCGACCCGGCATCGGCCAAAAATTCTCGTCTTCGAGAAATGGCTAATTGAATTAATTGACCAATTAAAGGAGAAAGGATAGATAGAATTATGCCTAAAATAAGAAAGATTCCCCCTCCTTGGTTGCGATCATTGTCGCGCCAGTAAAGTGAGCGCATGAAAAAGTTAGCTAAAATACTGATACTGCCGATAAGAATGGCGACAATAGCAAATAATCGGGTGTCAAAGTTTTTAATATGAGATATTTCGTGGCCGATAACTCCTTCTAATTCAGTGCGATTGAGGGTATTCAGAAGACCGCGGGTGACGCAAATGTTAGCATGTTGAGGGTCACGGCCACAGGCAAAAGCATTAGGAGCTCTTTCGTTATTGACATAAATCTTTGGTGTGGGAATTCGGCTAACCAAACTAAGATTTTCCACGACGGTATAAAGAGTAAATTCCTCGTTTTTATCAATCGGGTGGGCACCGGCCATTGCTAAGGCAATCTTATCGCCATGAAAATAACTTATTAAACTCCCTCCGCCGGAGAGGAGAAATGCCAGCACTACTCCCCATAAACCCCAATTTAAAGCTTGAGAAATAATCCAACCAACGCTAACAACAAAAATAATGAAAAAAGCAATAATTATTGCTGACCGTCTTTTATTACGGCCGATTTGCTCGTAGACATTAAGCATGAGTTGCTTTATTATAACTGTTAGCAGTTTATTTTGTCAACTGCTAATTTATAACTTTACCGTTGGACTTTTAGTTTCTTCGGCGGTAACGCTGGTAGCTTCTTCTGTTTCGGGCATTGCCAAACCGGCCTCTTTTTTAAATTTAAATAGATTGGCAACTAAATTGCTGGGAAAAGTAACTAAGCGGGTGTTATAATCGGCGGTTAGATCAATTAGGGTGCGTCGGGAATACATGATCTTATCAGCCGTATCGCGCAACTCGTCCATTAATTTATTGACAGTTTCTGAAGCCTTAAGTTCAGGATTGCTTTCTAAAATTACCCTAATTGGATTAAGGGCTTTGGTTAACTTTTCTGATGCGGCCATCATCGCTTGAGCGTTATTGCCTTGAGTTGCCTTAGTTATTTCTGTTCTTGCCTCGGTGATTTTTTGATAGATGTCTTTTTCGTGCTTAAGATATCCCTTAGTTGATTCAATTAAATTGGGGATTAGATTGGACTGTCTTTTAAGTTGGTTGCCAATTTCTTGAATTGAAGCCCCAATTCTGGTTTTAGCGGTGACAAAAAAATTATAGTTTTGCCAAAAATAGAAAGCAACCACCGCGGAAACGATTAATAATATAGGTAATATCACCTTATGTTTTCACCTCCTCTTAATAAAATAAATAGTAACACAATTGTCCACTGTCATTCCCGACCGGATTAGGATTCACTGTCCCCTGTCATTCCCGACCTGACCAGCCTCGCCGATGAGGCGGGTCGGGAATCTATATTAATAGATTCTCTTGGTAAGAAATATTTATTCCTATAGATTCCCATTCCTCGCTTTCTCCTCGTCATCCTAACTTACTTGTATCGTCATTCTGTCCGCCAGCTGGCGGATTACCAGAATGACAGGCTGGTAACAACAGGGCTTCAGTTCCTCGCCCCCGGGACGA
>PEZH01000052.1 GCA_002774085.1 Candidatus Shapirobacteria bacterium CG09_land_8_20_14_0_10_38_17
CTTGTCCAGAGGACTCCAGAATCAATGGTTTACGGATTTATAACCTGGATTCTGGGCAAGCCAGAATGAAGGTAAGGATCTGATCCTGATTTTCATCAGGATGACGTAATACCATTCAGTCGTCATTCTGGGGATCCGCTGGCTGGGGCGGAGACTCCAGAATCGGTTAATGGCAGATTCTGGTCCGCCAGCTGGCGGACCAGAATGACAGTGTAAACAAGCCAAAATGACAATAACAATAAGGAATAGTTCTGTTTTTCATCAGGGTGACGATCAACAATATAATAATATATCTTTAATAACAATTTAATTTTATTTTACCATGAAACAGTGGCAAGTTTTGCATAAGGCTAGGGGTAAAAGTTTGACTCAACGCCGCCAGGAAATTATTGAGGCAATTTTAAAAAACCGAAAAATTAAAGAAAGAAAGGAATTTTTTGAACCCTCTTCTCCCCTTAAAATTGGCCCCGCCGATTTGGGAATAAGCCTAAAGGAATTAGCTAAAGCTAAGAAACGCCTTTTGTTAGCAAAGAAAAGAGGTGAACAGATTCTAATTTGGGGTGATTATGATGCCGATGGTATTTGCGGAACGGCGGTTTTATGGGAAGCGCTTTGGGAAAATGGATTTGATGTTTTACCGCATATCCCCAAGAGAAGTGAAGGATATGGTTTGAATGAGAAAGTTTTTTCTAAAATCAAAAAGAAACACCCTAATATTGGTTTGGTGATAACGGTGGATAACGGTATTGTTTCTTATGACAGGGTAGAAGAGATAGCAAAATTAGGGGTTGAATTTATTGTTACCGACCATCATATTAAAGAAGAGAAAATGCCCAAGGCGGTGGCAATTATTTGGAGTAAAAAAGTGTGCGGGGCGGCGGTAGCTTGGTTTTTGGCGCGGGAATTTACGAGACCAAAAGGCAATGGGTTGGAATTAGTTGCCTTGGCGACGGTGGCTGATTTTATGCCCCTACTATCAATAAATCGCAGTTTGGTACGGTATGGCTTGCGTTGTTTGCGGCAGACAAAACGAATAGGTTTATTGGCGCTATATAAAGAGGCCGGTTTAGTTAAGGAAAACTTAGAGGCTTATCATATAGGTTTTATAATTGCTCCTCGTTTAAATGCGATGGGAAGGTTAGCGGAAGCAATGGACTCTTTGCGCCTTCTTTGTACTAAGGATCGAGCTAGGGCTCGTCAATTGGCTCAAAAAATAGGCAAAGCCAATAGGGAAAGACAGGCAAAGATGAATAAAGTATTTTTAGGGGCGGTGGAAAGAATTCGTCAAGATGGTAAAGAAGAAAATAAACTACTTTTCGTTCATTCTCCTTCTTTTCATTCCGGGGTGATTGGCTTAGTGGCGGGAAAATTAGTGGAGAAATTTCATCGGCCGGCAGTAGTGGCTGGTGAGGAGGGCGCCTTTACTAAGGCTTCTTGCCGTTCAATTAAAGGTTTTAATATTATTATGGCAATAAGGCGGTTGGATAAATATTTAATTGCCGCCGGCGGTCATCCTCAAGCGGCTGGATTTACTGTTAAGACAAAGGATTTGCCTGCAGTTGAGGAAGAACTACAGAATATTGCCGAAAAAGAAATCAATAAGAAAAGTTTAATTCCTAAGCTTGAAATTGATTGCCAGCTTAATTTTGCCGATTTAAACTTTTCTTTGTTTAGAGAAATAGAGCGTTTCGAGCCTTTTGGTTTTGGTAATTCAAGACCTATATTTAAGACTGCCAATGTTATAATTAAAGGAGTAAGGCAGGTAGGTAACAGTAATAACCACTTAAAGTTTATCTTAGATGACCCGGCTACCGAGAAGATAGAGAACATAGAAGCTGAAGAAGTTAATTCGGTACTAAACGGCATTGGGTTTGGGATGGGTAATTTAGATTTAAGAGTTGATGACAGAATTGATATTGCCTATAGTTTGGTGGTTGATGAATGGAATGGGAGAAAGAATCTGGAATTGAGGGTAGAAGAGATAAGGAAAATTTCTAATTTTTAATTTCTAATTATCAATTGTCATTCTGGCTTGCTTTATCCCTGTATTAAATGGTACAGGATCCGGAATCCGCCAAAAGATGATTCTGGAGTCTCCGCCCCAGCCGGCGGATCCCCAGTCAGCCTCGCCGGCTAGGCGGGCCAGCCTCGCCGGCTAGGCGGGAATGACGACTCTATTAATGTGGTATTAGCCTTATGGTTGTAAAAAAATTAAAACCAATTACCATCGGCGAGCTTATTAATGAGGTTCGCAGTTATAATCCCAATGCCGATTTTGATTTAATTAGGAAGGCTTATCGGTTAGCGGAAAAGGCTCATCAAGGTCAAAAGCGGTTATCGGGTAGCCCGGTAATTAGCCACTGCTTGACCACTGCTAATCTTTTAGCCGATTGGAAGTTAGATTCAGCTTCCATCGCCGCTGGACTGCTTCACGATACTGTTGAAGACAGTAATTTTACTCTGGAAAAAATTAAGAAAGAAGTGGGGGAAAGTGTGGCCGCTTTAGTTGATGGGGTCACTAAGGTGGGGCATTTAAAGATGAGAGGTTCTGTCAGCGAGGAGTTTATTGAAACGCTGCGCAAGATGTTTTTAGCGATGTCGCGCGATCTGCGGGTGGTGATTATTAAAATTGCTGATCGCTACCATAATATGCAAACCCTTCAGTATCTTCCTGCCGATAAGGCTAAGGGAATTGCTCAGGAAACTTTAGAAGTTTATGCGCCTTTAGCAGAGCGGTTGGGGATCGGGGAAATTAAGGGGCAGCTGGAGGATTTATCTTTCTCCTATGTTTATCCTAAAGACTATCGGTGGGTAAAACAATATGCGGCGTCTTATTATAAAAAAGCTGAGGAGCAGATTGAAAAGGTGAGAAGAGAGCTTTTAACTGCCTTAGCTCACGAAAGCCTTCGTGTAGAAATAAACGGTCGGGCAAAGCATTTTTACAGTCTTTGGCGCAAACTTTTGCGACCGGAGATTAATAAAAATATTGAGGAAGTATATGACCTGATGGCTTTGCGGATTTTGACCGACCGGGTAGCGGATTGTTATACTGCCTTGGGAGTAGTTCACAAGCTTTATCGGCCGGTTCCCTATTTGGGTGTGCGCGATTGGATTGCTCAGCCTAAGCCTAATGGCTACCAGTCAATTCACACCAATGTTTTTTTGGGTGACGGTCGGATTATTGAGGTACAAATTCGCACCCATCAGATGCATGAGCAAGCCGAATACGGTATTGCCGCCCACTGGTATTTGGCCCAATTAAAATTAAAAAATAAGCTGACCTCTAAGAGTATTGATGAGGGAAACTTCTTTTCCCCGGCCCAAAAAATGGTTTGGGTACGCCAATTGGCTACTTGGCAAAGAGAAATTATTGATTCGCATGAATTTATCAACTCGGTTAGGTTTGATGCTCTAAAACGTAGAATTTTTGTTTTTTCGCCTAAGGGTGATGCTTTTGATTTACCTGAGGGAGCAACGCCGGTTGATTTTGCTTATGCGGTTCACACTGATTTGGGTGATAAAGCAGCGGGGGCGAAAGTGAACGGGAAAATGGTTACTCTTAATTATTGCCTGAAAAACGGCGAGGTGGTAGAGATATTAATTAATAAGAATAGGAAACGGCCCTCTGAAGATTGGCTCGATTTTGTGGTAACCAGGCTGGCAAGGAAAAAGATAGGCCAGAAAATAAATGGTAAATAAAATTACTATATTGTTGTATTGCTAAGGAGTTGTCATTCTGGAGACTATGGCTTGTCCACCAGCCTCGCCGGCTAGGCGGGGAGGACTCCAGAATAATCTTTTGGTAGATATCCTGGACAAGCCGGAATGGCAAGGAAAATACCAAGAATATTGAGATGACTCATCCTGAGGACTCGGAATTCGTAGAAGTTAAAAGAAATTCGTCCGCCAGAGGCGGGCTGAAATTTCAGTGAGCCAGAGGCGAACTAATTTCTCTTTTAATTTCATCCTGCCAATGGCGGGATAATTTCTATATTTATTTATCATTTGTCATTTGTTTGGAATAGAGACTAATCGCCAATTCTTTTACTCCTAATTTTTAATTATGGTGTTATAATCAATTTATGTTAGAAAAACGGACGGAGATTAAGGATACTGTTAATAAAGTTAGTAAAAAGGTGTTTCTTTATGGTTGGGTTAATAGTGTCCGCGATCATGGCAAATTGATTTTTGTTGACCTTCGTGATCGCTCAGGAATAATTCAGTTAGTAGGTGATAATAAGCTATTAGATGGATTAAAGAATGAATTTGTTTTACAAATTGCAGGTCAAGTTCAAGCTCGTCCCCCAAAGCTTGTTAATCCTAAGATTAAAACAGGAAAAGTCGAAGTTAAGGTAGAAAAAGTAAAAATTTTGTCTCAATCTTTAGATTTACCCTTTAATGTTAGTGATGACGGTAAAGAAATAAATGAGAACCTTAGATTAAAGTATCGTTATTTGGATTTACGCCGGCCGCGGATGAGAAAAAATTTGTTGGTTAGGCAAAGAGCGATTGAATTTATCCGTAACTGGTTGATTAAGAATGACTTTTGGGAAATTGAAACGCCAATTTTAACCAAAGCTACTCCTGAAGGAGCAAGAGATTTTTTGGTTCCCTCCCGACTTCAGAAGGGAAATTTTTATGCTCTGCCCCAATCGCCTCAGCAATATAAACAGCTTTTGATGGTGGCGGGGATAGAAAAATATTTTCAAATTGCTCGTTGCTTTCGTGATGAAGATCCTCGTGCCGATCGAGCCTATGGTGAGTTCACCCAGTTGGATTTGGAGATGTCTTTTGTCGATGAGAAGGATATTCTTAGTTTAACAGAAACTCTTTTTTCTCAAATGTGCCAGGAAGTATTTCCCCAAAAACATATAAGTAAAAAGCCTTTTCCACGCCTTACTTATAAGGAGGCGATTAAGAAATATAAAACCGATAAGCCAGACTTAAGAAAAAATAAAAATGACTCCGAGGAACTGTCCTGGTGTTGGGTAGTTGATTTTCCTTTATTTGAGTGGAAGAAGCATGAAAGTCGTTTTGATGCGATGCATCATCCTTTTACGGCGCCAAAAGAGAAGTGTGTTGCCGATCTGTTAGCCAAGAAAAATTTAGGTAAATTACAGGCTAAGCAATATGATTTGATTTTAAATGGTTATGAAGTTGGGGGAGGAAGTATCAGGATTATTGACCCTCAGGTTTTAGGCGCTGTTTTTGAAGTGATGGGGCACACGCCGCAGAAAATTAAAGAAAAGTTTGGCCATTTACTGCAGGCTTTTGATTTTGGCGTTCCCCCCCACGGAGGGATTGCCGCCGGTTTAGACAGAATTTTGATGATTTTGCAAAATGAGCCCAGCCTTCGTGAAGTAATTGCTTTCCCAATGACCGCTTCCGGTCAAACGGCGGTAATGAAAGCGCCATCGTCAGCAAGTTCGGAACAACTGAAAGAGTTGGGAATCAAAAAAAGTCCGAGGTTAAAAAGTTAAAAGTTTAAAATTGTTTAGTGTTTGAGGCAGGCAACCCTTGGACGTAAAAATTAACCAATAAACAATAGGTAAAATAATATATAT
>PEZH01000029.1 GCA_002774085.1 Candidatus Shapirobacteria bacterium CG09_land_8_20_14_0_10_38_17
TGAAATAACTCGCCCTGCACCGTTCTGGTGCGGGGCTCGTAGAAATTAGAAATTTTATATTCTTGGGGCTAAGAAAACGCAATGGTCTTTAGCCTTTGCGATGAATTAGCCTTGTGTTTCAATATGCTTCTTAATAGTTTCCATATTAGCATTACCAGTAGAACAAACAAAATACCCAGTGGTATTGACTTTCTTTAATGGACATATAAAACTATAACAATGAACAAGACAATAGAATACAAGCTCTATCCCAACAAAACATCTCTAGCAAAATTAGAGTTTACCCTTGAACAGGCTCGCTTGTTGTATAACCAAGCATTAGAGGAGAGGATAAACTCGTGGAAAGAAAAACAAAAAGGAATCAATTACTACGACCAAACCAAAAGTTTCAAAGGACAATACCCTATATCAGCAATGCTTACCCAGTGTGTGTTAAAAAGATTAGACACTACATACCAACGATTTTTTAAGAAAAACAGTAAAAGCCCCTAAGTTATTTAGAAAAACAGAAGTTAAACTAGCTAGACAACAAAGAACTCTTAGCAAGCGGATTAAAGGTTAAAAAATCATCACTTAGCAAAAAGTATTTCTGACGCCAGTTGGAATATGCTTCTACGGCTAATACGCTACAAAGCTGAAAATGCTGGTAGCTATTTTGTGGAAGTTAATCCAAGATACACTAGTCAGAAATGCAGTAGTTGTGGAGCGATTGTCCAAAAATCGCTAAGCATAAGGACACACATCTGTCCTGAATGTAGCTTAGTGATAGACAGGGACACTAACGCTTCGTTAAACATTTTAAGGGCAGGGATTGCCCTTGGTGGAGAGATGGGATTACCTATCTCGTTGAAACCAGAAGCCGCTAGGTCTTTAGCCTAGTGGTAGTTCACTAAAATGTTTTTCCCTAAAAGCGTCCTCATTTTAGGCTCTGGAGCCTTGAAAATTGGCCAAGCAGGAGAATTTGATTACTCCGGCTCTCAGGCAATTAAGGCCCTTAAGGAAGAGGGGATAAAAACTATCCTCTTAAATCCCAATATCGCCACGGTGCAAACTTCTCCCGGATTCGCCGATGTGATTTATTTTCTCCCCATCACCCCCTACTTTGTGGCTAAAGTCATCACCCAAGAAAAGCCAGAAGGAATTCTCTTAAGTTTTGGCGGCCAAACCGCTTTAAATTGCGGCCTGGCTCTTGCCCAAAAAGGCGTTTTTAAAAAACACCACGTTAAAGTTTTAGGAACTCCTCTTGCCGCCATTCAACAAACCGAAAGCCGCCGGCTTTTTGCCCAGCATTTAAAAAAAATTGGCTTAAAAATTCCCCAAAGCCAAGCCATTCACAGTCCTAAAGAGGCAGTCCGGACGGCTCAAAAAATTGGCTATCCGGTTATCTGTCGGGCCGGCTTTTCCTTAGGAGGCCAAGGCTCAAGCGTTGCCAAAAATAAAACTCAACTTGAAAAAATTACCCGGCGCGCCCTCGCTCTCTCTCCGGAATTACTTATCGAGGAATACCTTTACGGCTGGAAAGAAATCGAATACGAGGTCGTCCGCGATCACAACGACAACTGCATCGCTGTCTGTAATATGGAAAACATTGACCCCATGGGCATTCATACTGGCGAAAGCATTGTTGTTGCCCCCTCCCAAACATTAAATAATGAGGAATTTTTCCAATTGCGCCGTTTAGCCATCGCTGTTATCCGCCATTTTAAAATTGTCGGCGAGTGTAACATTCAATTCGCCCTTAATCCTCAAAACGGAGACTATCGAATTATCGAAGTCAACGCCCGTCTTTCCCGCTCTTCGGCTCTTGCCTCTAAAGCAACCGGCTATCCCTTAGCTTTCATCGCCGCCAAACTATCATTAGGTTTTACTTTAGACCAGTTAAAAAATAGTATTACCCAGAAAACCTCCGCTTTTTTTGAACCTGCCTTAGACTACTTGGCCATTAAAATGCCCCGTTGGGATTTTGAAAAATTTGGTCGCCAATCTCAGCCCATTGGCACGGAAATGCAAAGCGTAGGCGAAGTGATGGCTATCGGCCGCAATT
This sequence comes from Candidatus Shapirobacteria bacterium CG09_land_8_20_14_0_10_38_17, assembly GCA_002774085.1. Taxonomy (GTDB): domain Bacteria; phylum Patescibacteriota; class Microgenomatia; order 0-14-0-10-38-17; family 0-14-0-10-38-17; genus 0-14-0-10-38-17. The sequence continues at coordinate 2,045 of PEZH01000029.1, forward strand.
TCCCGGAAACTATCCAAAAAGCAGTCAGAATGCTTAATCAGGGGTTTGAGGGAATAATTGCTCCCAATATTAATTATTCTCCCAATCAACTTAAAAAATTAATCCGCCAACCCAACTCCAGCCGTCTTTTCCAAATTGCCGCCGCTCTCCGACTGAGGATACCTCTCCCAAAAATCGCCCAAATTACCCGAATCGACCCCTGGTTCATCAATGAGCTCAAAATAATCACCGACTTTTACCAAAAAATGCCAAAAAAACAAAAAATAACTCTACCAATTCTCAAAAAAGCCAAAAAATTAGGCTTTTCCGATCGACAAATTGCCGATATTTTTAAGACCAACGAAAAAAACATTCGCGAGAAAAGAAAAAAACACAAAATTGCTCCCGTTGTCAAACAAATCGACACCTTAGCGGCCGAATACCCAGCCCAAACCAATTATCTTTACTGTACCTATCAGGGCGACAAAAATGATATTCGGCTCCATTATAATTTTCCCTCCCAACAAATCGTGGTTTTAGGATCAGGCCCTTATTGCATCGGCTCATCGGTTGAATTTGACTGGTGCACCGTCACCACTGTCGCCACCCTCAAAAAGGAAGGCTATCAAACCATTGTTATCAATTGCAATCCGGAAACTGTTTCCACTGATTACGACATTACCGATAAACTTTATTTTGATGAACTTTCCTATGAGCGCATTTTAGATATTTTAGAAAAGGAAAAACCTCAAGGGATTATCGTCTCCGTGGGGGGACAAATCCCCAATAATTTGGCCGTTCCCTTAGCAAAAGCCAAAATAAAAATCTTAGGCACGAGTGCTAATAAAATCGATCAAGCCGAAGACAGAAAAAAGTTCTCCAAACTCCTTAGTCAACTAAAAATTGACCAGCCTATTTGGAAAAAATTAAGTCACCTTGATAAGGCTATCTTATCAGCTCAAGAAATTGGCTTTCCGGTCATCGTCCGGCCCTCGTATGTTCTCTCCGGTAAGGCGATGTTTGTTGCTTATAACGCCAGGTCACTCCGTCGTTATCTAAAAAATACTCCCTACAGACAAGCTAAAATTGTCATCAGCAAGTTTATTCAAAATTCCAAGGAAATCGAAATGGATTTGGTCGCCCAAAACGGCCAAGTAATAATATCCGCTATCAGTGAACACATTGAAAATGCCGGTGTCCATTCCGGTGATGCCAGTATCGTTTTCCCTCCCCAGAGAGTTTATATTGAAACTATTAGACGGATTAAAAATATTTCGCAGGTAATTGTTAAAGCCTTAAATATTACCGGTCCGGCTAACATCCAATTTTTAGCCAAAAACAATCAAATCAAGGTCATTGAATGTAACCTGAGAGCCTCAAGAACTTTCCCTTTTATTTCCAAGGTCAGCGGTCGCAATTTTGCTAAAACGGCCACTTTAGCAATTTTGGGCAGAAAGCTAAAGCCGCAAAACCAAATTTTAGATTTAAGTTTTGTTGGTGTTAAGGTCCCCCAATTCTCCTTTTCTCGATTAAAGGGAGTTGACCCTCTCCTCCGTGTCGAAATGGCCTCTACCGGCGAAGCGGCCTGTTTGGGAAATGACATCCAAGAAGCGTACCTAAAAGCTCTTTTAGCCACCGGCCAAAATCTTCCCCAAAAAACTGTCCTTATCAGCTTAGGTGGCGAGGAAAACAAAATCCGCTTCCTCCCCGAAGCAAAACTATTACACCAAATGGGGCTGAAAATCTTTGCCACCCAAAAAACCAGCGCTTTCCTTAAAGAGCATTATATCCCTGCCCAAAAACTATTCAAAATTTATGAGGAAAAGGAACCAAATATTGCCACTTTTATCAGCTATCAAAAACTTAACTTAGTTGTCAATATCACCGACCCTGATTACCAACCGCAGCAACTAATCGATGACGATTACCAAATTAGAAGAAGTGCGGCCGACTTCGGCATTCCCCTTTTTACCAACCTTCAAGCAACCAAGCTTTTTGTCCGCGCCCTCTCCCAAAAATCTTTAAAAGACTTAAAAATTTACCCTTACAAAAAATATTTAGAAAGCATTGGAAAGCGAACTACTATCGGGCTAAAGACCCGATAGCTTCCTCTTTCAATGAGTCAGCCACTGCTGTTCTCTCCAGAGGCGTTGATTCCCGCAGTCCCTGCGGTATTAAAGCAAATCTTTTGATGTTTTGACTTGCCAACAAATCTCTATCATTTATCGCTCCACATTCTGGACAAGTCCATTCTCTGTCAGAAAGTTTCAATCCCTGATTTACATATCCACAACTACAAGTTTTACTACTGGCTTCAAATCTACCTATTATTAAAAGATTTTTACCATACCAATTACATTATTTCAACTAATGAAACGAGCGAATTTTTTTTAATTTCTACGAGCCCCGCACCAGAACGGCGCAAGACGAGTTATTTCAATTCTTGTAACAATGTGACAATCCAACAATATGCTATAATTATTCCAATGGTAAGAGTAGTTAAGGGTGTCATTGCCGCCGCTGGTCGCGGCACTCGTTTTCTCCCTGTTACCAAAGGTTATCCTAAAGAGTTGGTCCCCATTTTAGAAAAACCCAACATCCAATATTTAGTAGAAGAACTCTTAGGCGCCGGGGTTAACCAAATCGCCATTGTTCATCGTCACGGCGATAATAAAATCAAACAATATTTTACTCCCGATCCTGAACTAGAAAAATACCTAAGAGCCAACAAAAAAGAAGACTTCCTAAAAAGCCTTTACCAAATCTGGCAAAAGAGCAAAGTTTTAAAGTTTATTCCCCAATCCCCAAAGCTTCCTTATGGCAGCGCTTCACCAATCTTAGCCGCTAAATCTTTTATCGGCAAAGACCCATTTGTGTTTATGTATGGCGATGACATGGTTGTAGAAAGCAAGCCGGGGACATACTTAAAAAGTCTTATAAAAATCTTTAGAAAATATCAGGCGGAAGCTGTCGCCGGCGCCAGTGCCGTTCCCTGGTCAAAAATCAACCGTTATAGCAGCGCCCAATATAAAAAGGGAAAGAAAAAAGTTCCTTTCCAATTGGCCAAAGTTTTTGAAAAACTGCCCCGTGATAAGGCTCCATCTAACATCACCCTTTTTGGTCGCTTTGTCGTTGGCCCTAAAATATTTTCCGCTCTTCAAAAACAAAAACTTTCCCAAGGCGAATTATTTTTTACCGATGCCGTCAATGATTTAGCCCAAACCGAAACCGTTATCGCCCAACCAATTAAAAAAGGCCAATGGTTAACCACCGGCGATCCTCTGCGTTGGCTTAAGACCAATATTGCCATCGGACTAAGAGATCCGGAGATTAAAAAAGAACTGAAAGCATTTCTAAAAAAGATAAAATAGATTCCCACGGGCAAAGCCCGTGGTTCTTTCTGTTTCGCCCTGTTCACTCGCCTATAGCGAGTGAGCTATTGATATCGGTTTCATCCA
>PEZH01000024.1 GCA_002774085.1 Candidatus Shapirobacteria bacterium CG09_land_8_20_14_0_10_38_17
AAATTAGTAAAGTCCCCAATACCAATAAAATTCAAATTAATAAACTTTTAAATTTAAGCATTTATTTGTCATTTGAATTTTATCCGCCCGCCTAAAGTCCGCCAGAGGCGGGTATTATGGCGGACCCGCCTCAATGCCGCCAGCTGGCGGGTTTGGGCGGGTTTAGCATTTTAGGAATGACAGGGAATTGCGGGAATCTATAAAAATAAATCCCTTCACCCCATAGCTCTTTGCAAAGCCAAATCCAAAAAATTTTCTAATAACGAAACAACGGTCACCGGTCCCACGCCGCCAGGAACAGGAGTAATAAAAGAAGCCTTAGAAGCAACACTCCTAAAATTGACATCACCGCGAGGCGAACCAACATCAATTACCACTGCTTCCTTTTTAACCATTTCTCCTCTAATCAAATCCGGCTGACCGGTGGCGCTTATCAAAATATCGGCCGCCTTAGTCTTTTTAACTAAATCTCCTGTCTGGCGATGACAAACCGTCACCGTTGCTCCCAAATTAATTAATAAATTTGCCAGCGGCTTACCAACAATATCAGATCGACCCAAAATACAAACATTTTTACCTATTATTGTTTTCCTATTTATTCCCGCTTTTCCCAAAATTTCCCATATCCCCCTGACAGTAGCCGGCAGAACCCACGGCCTCCCCATCATCAGCAAACCCAAATTCTCCGGCGTAAGACAATCAACATCTTTTTGAGAATCAATTTCTCTTAAAATCGTCACTATCTCATTATCAAAAGCCGCCGGTAGCGGTAATTGCACCATTATCCCCTTCACGCCAAAATCATTATTTTTACTTTTAATAAAATCGATCAATTCTCTAACATTAACATCTTCGGGAAATTCTCGCTTCTCAAATACTATTCCCAATCTAATGGCAATCTTCTCTTTTAGGGAAATATAAAGCCGACTATTCTGGTTTTGGCCTACCAAAATAGAAACTAATTTTAAAACATCGCCTTTCTTAACTAACTTTTTAAATTCTTGCTGAAGAAACTTTTCTTTATCTTCAACAAACTTTTTACCATCAAAAACCATTACCATATTTTAATTTATTTATTCCAAGAAAGCAATCCGCCAGCTGGCGGACCAACCATCAGGTTAGAGATGAAGCGATATCAATAGGCGCGAAGCGCAACACAAAGCGGAGCACAAAACCCCGACCGCCAGGTCGTGGGTTTTCTATATATTTTTATATATTGGAAACTGGTTAGTCATTTTCATCACTATATTTTTAACCATCTTAATCTCCTCGGGAATTTTTATTACCTCAGAAATAAAATGAGCAATTTGGGTCATTTCCCTTCCCTTCATTCCTCGACTGGTCAATGCCGGCGTTCCTAAACGAATTCCCGAAGGACGGTATGGCGGGTTGGGATCATGGGGAATAGCATTAGCATTAACCACAACGCCCGCTTTTTCCAAAGTCACCGCCGCTGTCTTGCCATCTATTTTCTTGTTTCTCAAGTCAATTAAAATTAAATGATTATCAGTACCGCCAGAAACTAAATTAAAACCCATTCTCAAAAGTTCTCTTGCTAAAACTTGAGCATTTTTAACTATCTGTTTACCATATTCTCTAAAAGGCTTACTTTGAGCTTCCCGAAGAGCAACGGCAATAGCGGCAATGGTATTCTCATGAGGACCTCCTTGTAGTCCTGGGAAAACCGCCCGATCAATTCTTTTACCCATTTGACCATCTTTAGCCAATCCCTTACGAGTAACCATAATCATCGCTCCTCTTGGCCCCCGCAAGGTTTTATGAGTAGTCGTCATCACCACATCAGCATAAGGAACCGGCGAAGGATGAACATTAGCGATAACAAGACCAGCAATATGAGAGATATCGGCTAAAAGATAAGCTCCCACCTTATCGGCAATTCGACCAAACCTTTCAAAATCTAAAATACGAGGATAGGCGGTGGTACCGGCGACAATAATCTTAGGCCTTTGGGCAATCGCCTGTTCTTCAATCTCTTCATAATCCAAAAATCCATCTTCACCCACCTCATACTGTGCGCTTTGAAAATAGCGACCTGAGAAAGTAATCTTAGGATAACCGTGAGTTAAATGACCCCCAGAATTAAGGGCTAACCCCATGATCTTATCACCAGGTTTTAAAAGGGCAAAATAAACCGCGGCGTTAGCCGGCGAGCCAGAATAAGGCTGGACATTAACATGGGGAACAGCGAACAGTTTCTTGGCTCGTTTTATTGCTAAAGTCTCAATTTTATCAATATTTATGTTGCCTTGATAATAGCGCTTTCCCGAATATCCCTCGGCATATTTATTTTGCACCACCGATCCTAACGCCTCCAAAACCGCCAATGAGGCATAATTTTCAGAGGGAATCATCATTAAGGTATTTTCCTGACGCTCTTTTTCCTTCTCAATCAACTGGGCTATCTGGGGATCAACCACAGTAAGATTATTCATAAGATAAAAAGCAACTCTTAAATTTCTAATTTCTAATTTCTAATTACTAATCAATGTCTAATACTAAAATAACTAATGACCAAAAAGATAATTAATTAATCTTATCATTAAACATTTATTCATTAGTCATTAGGATTTGATTAAAAATTTTATTCAGTATTTCTCTGCTAATTATTTCTGGTTTCCTTTCTCCATCTATTATTATAACCCTTCTGGGAAATTTCTTTACCAACCATTGGTATGTTTGCCAGACAATCTTTAATTCTTTTTCTTCCTCAAATACAGTCCTACTTTTCCCTCTTAGCCCTATTCTTTGTAAACAAATCTTTGGTTTAACATCAAGAAAAATAGAAATATCGGGGTAAAGACAATAACGATGTAGGGATAACAACCAATTTTTATTCAAATTAAGCGAACCATAGGCAATTGTTGACCAAAGATAACGATCACTAACCACTATTTTCCCGGCGGACAAAGCCGGCTTGATTGTTCGCTTTAAATGATCACCACGATCGGCCACAAAGAGAAGTTGCAAGGCGTCTGGCGGTAAAATAACTTCCTTTTCTAAAACTTGACGAATTAACTTGCCAACCGGTCCCTTCGTCGGTTCATTAGTTTCAACTACTTTCTTGCCTTGTTCTCTCAATTTCTCTACCAACAGTTTTACTTGAGTCGTCTTACCACAACCATCCAAACCGTCGATAACAATAAATTTCCCTGCTTTTTTCATCGTTCATTAAACAATATATCACACGATAAGAAACATAATAAACTTTAATCACCAACAATTTCTCTAAAATGAAAATAAAAAACTCACGACCTTACGGTCGGGGTTTTGTGTTCCGCTTTGTGTCGCGCTTCGCGCCTATTGATATCGCTTCATCTCCAACCTACGGTTGGTCCGCCAGCTGGCGGATCGCTTTCTTGGAATAAATTAAGTTATTTTATGATAAAATATAATCCATTAACGATAACTGTTTACTACGATACTACGTAGTATCGTAGTAAACAAGAACTTATGGAGTTATTATGTTCACTTCGTTCACACCAACCCCATAAATTGATTGTTTATTCGGATAACGGGACCGCAGATTACTTATTAAGATAATTTTCTCTAATTATCAATGAGCCACCAGGAATTAGAGCCAAAAAACCTTCATATTGAAAAACGACCCCTCTCTCCCCTGCCCCAAGTAGAGATCTTGGGAATAACTACTGTCCCTAACGCTCAAGAAGAATTATCGGCAATAGCAACAGCGCCTACTATCTTTGCCGGTGAGTCAGCTAGAACTTGTTATTCCAATCAAGGGATTTACCGCCCCAGTGACTATCTTAACCCCAACCATAAAAGAATAACCGACGAAGTAATCCAAAGTACCAGGGCCGCCGGCCATCTTACCACTCGGCAACATTTTGCCATCACTTTTGGTATTGCTAATATTTCCCGCCAGCTTATCTGGTCCTTCCTGCATAACCATCCTTTCTACAACTCTGAACAAGTCAGCCAAAGATATGTTGCCGTCAAAGAAAACAATTTTTTCATCCCTCCGTTGGAAAATAAAGCCTTAGAAATCTATACTCAAAACGCTCAAGAGCAAATAAAAGCATATCATCAACTAAAAGAGCTCCTCTCTCCCGATGTTTCCAGAGAATACTTGAGGATTTTCCCTTCTCGAAAAGGGAAAAAGGAAACAAAAGGAGCCGTTGAAAAAAAGGCTCAAGAAATCGCCCGTTATGTCTTGGGCGTCGACACCTTCGCCTATTTATATCATACTATCAACCCACTGACTTTATTAAGATATTTTCGTGCCTGTTCATTCTCCGATGTCCCCTTGGAAACAAAAACTTTAATTTATGAAATGGTTAACCAAACAACCAAATTTGACCCCCGTTTCTTAGACGAAATAGACAAAGAGCCTTTCCCCAAAAATCAAACCCCAGAATGGCAAATTTTAAATTCTAAAAGGACAATTATTGATTTTGGACAAGCAAAATCATTCAAAGACGAATTTGATCAAAAATTAGGCGATTATACTTCAAAATTAACCGACTGGTCTGTCAATGGCCCCCAAAGTTTAGCCACCGCCATCAGAACTGTCTTGGGAATAACCACCAGCCAACTTTCCGATCGAGAAGCAACAGAATTAGTCCTCAACCCCGCCAAGAACAAAACACTAAATGACATCCTCAATCTAACCACTCTCAACAAAATCAGCCAAGCTCTCCACAATGTTTCCTACACTTTTTCTAAAAAGCTTAGTCATACCGCCGATTCCCAGGACCAAAGACACCGAATGATTCCCGGCGCCCGTCCCCTCATTGCCACTCATTACTCCGGTGAGCCAGACTACATCACTCCCCTTCTGATTCAAAAAAACCCAAAAGCCCTTTCTCTCTACCAAAACATTATGGAAAAAACTTTCACCACCATCAATCAACTTCTAAAAATGGGAATTCCCGAGGAATACGCCCTATATCGACTCCCCAATGCCTTTCCCATCCGTTTCACCGAAACAGGCAGTTTACTTAACCTGCATCATAAATATCGAATGAGGCTTTGTTATAATGCCCAAAGAGAAATTTGGCAAGCATCAAAAGAAGAAGTTGAACAAATAAGCCAAATCCATCCCCAAATTGGCCGCTGGCTTTTGGCTCCTTGTGGCCTCCGTCGATTAGCAAGCATCTCTCCATTTTGTCCAGAAGGAAACCATTACTGCGGCCAACAAATTTGGGAAAAACCACTTGAGAAATATCCTCTTAGAATTATTTGAGAACAGCCAGTTTATCCATTACTAACTTCACCCTATTTTTTAATTTTTCCAAGCTACCATCATTGACAATTAAAAAGTCGCTTTTTTTAAGACAAGCCTTAATGTTTCTCCCCTCCTTTCCCTGACCGCTCTTAAAATCAATCTTATCAATCCTTAAAAACTCCTTCCACTTTATGGGATCAGATTCTCGTTGACGCGATATCACTCGTTGATACCGCAAACGACGGGGCGCCGTCACCCCAATAAGATAAAAGTTCGGCTTCTTTTTCAAATAGTCCACCTCTGCCTCACCACGAATAGAATCAATCACTACCCGGGGGTTACTTTGACTTTTTATTATTTCCCAAGTTCTTTTAGCTAAAACCTCCGGTCCAAACTTCCTTCGCAAACCATCGGCAATCTCTTGTAAAATTTCCCGAGTAGTTTCTATTCCCCTCTCTCTAATTTCTTCTCGCACTCGATCAGAAGTTGAAGAATAAAAAAAACCTTTCCTTCTTAAAAATTCCGCCACCAGCCCCTTGCCGCCGGCAATAGGACCTGTCAATCCAATAACAATCATTTTTCGGGGAAATGCCATTTTTCTAACTTAACACCCGCCTCCTTTAATAAATCTTGGGCAAATTTATCCGGATAAGGTTTGAGATAAACAATGCGCTTAATCCCCGCCCCAATTAAAATTTTGCTACAAATTGTACAGGGTTGATGAGTCACATAAATAGTACTCCCCCCCGTTGGTACCCCATAAAGAGCACAAATAATAGTATTTTGTTCGGCATGAATCGCCCGACAAATTTCCGCTCGCGTTCCCGAGGGAATTTTTAATTGATCGCGGATACAACCGATATCTAAACAATGAGCCATTCCCGACGGCGCCCCGTTATAACCGGTAGCTAAAATTCGCTTACCGCACACCAAAACTGCTCCCACTTGCCGACGTAAACAAGTGCTTCGGGTCGCCACTAATTGAGCTATTCTCATAAAGTATTCACCCCAGGGTGGTCTGGCGCGCTTTTTATTCATTTTTTATCTTGGCTGTTTTCCCGTCGGTGGAAACCCAAACGCCTAACTTCCTAAAAATACTTTTGTCCGCCGGTGATAAATCATGGGTGGTATGCATAAAACAACCCCCCAAATTACCCAAAAAACACTGGGCTTTTTGAGCTAAGGGATTAGCTTGAGCAGAAACAGCCAAAGCTAAAAGAGCTTCTGCGCAATTCAAGCTCTGCGATTTTTCATTAATCTGTTTTTTGAACTTGTTGATCTGTTTAATAACCGATGGGGAAATCAAATCTAAGTCATTGGTGATATTCCCCAAAACCTTTATTGCGTTTAAAACTGCCGCCGCTTCGGCATGAAGAAGGGGAGAATTTTTTCCGGTGATAATTTCTCTGTTAGGCAATTCAATAGCCGCGCCACAGTAAATTCCCCTCTCGCCTTTATCTTTTCTTTTTAACGCCTCTTCCCTTGCTCTCCGCGCCGCGGGAACAACTTTCAGATATTGCTCATTTATTCTTAACCGCTTCATAATTGTATTCATCCTCTCTATCGTTCTTTCGTCAACCAATCCCCTTTTATATTCCTGTCGATAGCGAAAAAGATAAAAAACAACTTCTTTTTTAGCCGCCTCACACACTGTTTTATCATCGATGATCCCCTCTTTTAAAACATTAAAGCCCATATCCGTAGGAGAGCGGTAATAATGAGAAAAGTTTTTCTGACTCAAGATTTTCTCAAAAATCGTCTTAATAATAGGAAAAGCTTCTACATCACGATTATAATTAACCGCCACTTTTTTATAAGCCCGAAGATGAAAGGGGTCAATAAGATTAAAATCTCCTAAGTCAGCCGTGGCCGCCTCATAAGCAATATTAACGGGATGATCTAAGGGTAAATTCCAAACCGGAAAAGTCTCAAATTTAGCATAACCAGAATTAAGACCATATTTAGCATCTTGATATATCTGCCCTAAGCAAGTCGATAATTTCCCCGACCCAGGACCAGCGCCCCAGACAATCACCAATGGTTTTTTAGTCTTAATATAATCATCGCGGCCATACCCCCGACTGCCTAAAATATTATCAACATCGTTAGGATATCCATCAATTTCATAACGTTTAAAAACCTTTACTCCCATTCGCTTTAATCTTTTCTCTAAAATCTTAGCCTCACTTTCCCCTTCAAAACGATTAATAACCACCCCCAAGACCGGCAAACCAAAACTACCCAAATCCTCTAAGGCTTTAATGGTAACCAAATCATAACCTATTTCCCAATCGCCACGAATCTTCCCATTGGCTAGTTGTTTAGCCGAAACACAATATAAAATCTCCAAATCCCTGTTTAAGCTTTTCAAAAGAAGCATCTTAGCATTAGAATCATATCCGGGAAGAGTCCGAGAAGCATGAAAATCATCTATTAATTTTCCTCCAAATTCTAAATAAAGCCGACCGGAAAACTTAGTTAACCTTTCTTCAATCGCCTTCTTCTGGGCAGCTAAATACTTCTTGGTATCAAAGCCAACTTTAGTCATTTTAAATAACAAATTTAATATCGATACCCACGAGTATAAAAAACCCACGACCTTACGGTCGAGGTTTTATGTTCCGTTTTGTGTCGCTCTTCGCGCGTTTATTTGATACCGCTTCATCCCCGCCAAGGCGGGCCAGCCTCGCCGGCTAGGCGGGTCCGCCAGCTGGCGGATCGCTTTCTGGGAATAACCCGTGGTTATCTGTTTCACTCTGTTCGCTCGCCTAAATTTGTAATCTGTCATTTATTATTTGCTTATTTCCTTAGGTTTTCGCCACGATGCCCATTTACATTGAGGATAATTCGAACAGCCGTAAAATTGCTTCCCTTTCCTAGTTCTTTTAATCACTACATCTCCACCACACTGGGGACATTTAACTCCTAATAATTTTTCTATATAAGGAGCGGTATATCGACACTCGGGAAAACGAGAACAGGACAGAAATTTACCAAACCGACCGGTACGAATTACCAATTCTCCCTTCTTGCACTTAGGACATTTTTTCCCAGTCTTTTGGACAGGAATTTTTACTCGTCCTACCTGCTCCTCTACTTTCTCCAATTGTTTTTGAAACGGTTGATAAAATTGACCAATTAGCTTCTTCCATTCCGCCCCACCGTTAGCAATTTTATCTAACCCCTCTTCCATATTGGCGGTAAAAGGCAAACTAACAATCTCCTTAAAATGATCAACCAAGAAATCATTGGTTACCATACCTAATACCGTAGGTTCAAATTGACCTTCACTCTTTTCAGCATAACGACGGTTCTGGATCGTGGAAATAATCGGCGCGTAGGTTGACGGCCGACCGATACCCTCTTTTTCTAAAATAGCAATCAAGCTTGCTTCCGAATAACGCGGTGGCGGCGAGGTAAAATTACGAATGGGCGAAAATGTTACCGGCACAACGACATCCCCTTTCTTTAAAAGAGGCAATCTTTCCTCGTCTCTTCTATTACCACCCCAGGCCTTCAAATAGCCATCAAAAATTAAACGGCTACCGCGAACAAGAAAAACATAATCTTCACCGCTAATTTCTACCTTGGTATTCTCAAATTTAGCCGAAGTCATTTGGCTAGAGACAGCCTGAGACCAAATAAGTCGATAAAGTCTGTTTTCTCTATTCCCTATTTTCTCTACCTCTCTACGATTAAAATCAGTAGGACGAATCGCCTCATGAGCTTCTTGAGCCACCCGCGCTTTGGTCTTATAAAAATTAGGCTCTGGAGGTAAATAAGACCGCCCATATTGACTATTTATCCACTGACGCATCTTCTCCACCGCCATCGATGCCAAATTAGTAGAATCGGTGCGATGATAAGTAATCCAACCCCTCTCATAAAGTCTCTGCGCCAATCTCATTGTCTGTTTTGAAGAAAAACCTAATTTTCTATAAGCAGATTGTTGTAAAGTTGAAGTAGTAAAAGGAGGAGGAGAATGACGTGATAACTCTTTCGTATCTACATCTTCTACTCTGAAAGGCTCGTTTAGGTTAAAAATAATATCCAAAGCTTGTCTTTCATTCTTAATTGCAGTTTTGGTAACGGTGTAGCTGTCGGCAAAAAGAGGAATCCGAGAACGAACGGCTAATTTCTTCCCCCCCTTACTAATCAATTCAGCAATAAAAATATCCGTTCCTTTGGTAAAAGCAACTAAAATCCGCCAATATTCTTCCCTTTTAAAACGATTAATCTCCCGCTCCCGCTCGACTATCAATCGGACGACTACCGACTGCACTCGACCCGCCGATAAGCCCCTCCTAATCTTCTTCCATAAAACTGGCGATAACCGGTAACCCACCAACCGATCCAAAACCCGCCGCGCCACTTGGGCATTAACCAAATCCTTATTAACCACTCCGGGATTAACCAGAGCTTTCTTAACTGCTAATTCCGTAATCTCATGAAAAACAATTCTTGAAAACTTTGGGCTTTGTCCGCCAGCTGGCGGATTGGGCTTTGGGCTTGAACAGATCACCTCCGCGTGGTGAGCAATCGCTTCCCCCTCACGATCGGGATCGGTAGCTAAATAGACTGTTTGAGCCGATTTAGCCTCCTTCTTTAATTGGTTAACAGTTTTTTCTTTCCCCGGAACAACTACATATTGAGGCTTAAAGTTTTTCTCCAAATCAACGCCCAAACTGCTTTTAGGTAAATCACGAATATGTCCCATGGTAGACAAAATCTGATAGTCCTTACCTAAAAAACGCGATATTGTTTTCGCTTTAGTTGGTGACTCAACAATGATTAAATCCATAAACAATAAATAACAAATCTCAAATTCTAAGTATCCAAACAAATTTCAAATTCCAATTTCCCAAACAATTCTTTAAATATCTTGTTTGTAATTTGGTCATTGGTTATTGTTTGTATCTTGTTATTTGTAACTTGGAATTTTCTTTCTATCTCCTCCCCCACCTGCCTCCTCCTAAATTCTCAATTATCCCTTTTATCTCCAAAACGGTCAAGAGAGAATTAAGTTTGTCAATAACTATTTCCGTTTTTTCAATTATCTCATCAACGGTTAAGTTTTCGTTCTGGAGACTATCGACCACCAGTTTTTCCTCACCAGACAAATTAACTTTTTCCGCTACCCCCTTGGGGACGATAGCGCTGGTGGTTAATCTTCCCCGATCTAATTCTTCCAAAATATCTTCTGCTTCACTAACTAACTTCGCTCCATTTTTAATTAGAAACATTGGCCCCGCTGACAAACCAAAATTAATGGGACCGGGCACAGCAAAAACTTCCCGCCCGAATTCTGCCGCCAAAGAAGCGGTAATTAATGATCCTGATTTTCTTGCTCCTTCGCTAACTAACACCCCAAAACTCATCCCGGCAATAATCCGATTACGAGAAGGAAAATTACCTGGCAGGGGTGGCATTCCCGGTGGAAACTCAGATATTACTACTCCTTTTCTCAAAATCAATTGATAAAGCTTCTTATTCTCGGGCGGATAGATAATGTCTGCTCCACAACCTAATACCGCCACTGTCCTGCCGCCCGCTTCTAAAGCGGCTTGATGAGCCGCCGAATCTACTCCCCGCGCCATTCCGGAAACAATCACCAAGCCAGCTTGAGCTAAATCCCGAACTAATTGCGCCGTCGCCTGACGACCATAGCCGGTCATCTTCCTCGTCCCCACCACTGCCAAAGACGGAAAAGAAAAAAATTTTTTGAGTGCCGCCTTACTTAAATCGCTCTTAACATACAAAACAAACGGCGACGAATCAATATCCTTCAATAGAAACGGATAATCTTCATCCATCAATGTTAATGGCCAAATCGGCCCAGGATTAGACAAAAGGTATCGGCCCTGCCTTTCAACCCAAAAAAAATTTTCCTTTTGTTCTTGATTATTGAAACCCCATTTCTCCTCTTTCTTTTCTAAACCGCCTGAAATCAATTTTTCAAAATAAACCAGAGGGTAAAAGTCCTGCCGATACCTAAAAAACCTCTCTTCTAAACTATCACCCAAATTTAAACTTTTCCATCCTTGCCTTGATCCTTTCCAAGCCGCTTCTGCCGATCCAAAAGCTTTTAAGATGACCAAAAATCTAATAGGCCCAATGCCCTGAAAAGTATTAAAAGCTACCCAGTAGGGACGATCGGCCTCAATATTAATTTTTTTAAAATCAAACATCTCTTAGATAATTTTCAATTTAGCCTCACAGGGTGACTCCTTGCGAGGCTATCCAATTTCAATTTTTAATTTCTTCAAAGTATTCTGCCATAATTTCTTTAGCTATTGGCGCCGCATCAGCTGACCCCTCCCCTCCTCCTTCCAGAAAAACAGTCACCGAAAGCCGAGGGTCATCAATTGGAGCAAAGGCAGTAAACCAAGCATGAGTTTTATTATTGGCATCACCAAATTCCGCCGTCCCTGTTTTGCAAGCAGTTTGCGGTTGGAAATTAAAAAACGGAAAAGCGGTTCCACCGGCTGAACAGGTTTCTTTCATTCCTTCTTTAACCAAACGAAGGTTTTCTGGTTTGAGTTGCAAATCTTGACAGCTCTCCACCTTGGGGGAGTCCTTCGGCCACCTCCGAGGTGTCTTTAGCGCTTTATCACCATCTGAAGTGTCCTGGGCAATTCTTGGTTGGCAAAGCTTGCCGTCATTGGCAATAATATTGGTCATTATGTTTATTTCTAACGGCGTTACCGTTAAATCTCCTTGACCGATGGCTAAATGATAAGTATTACCCAAAAACCAAGGCTGACCTTTTACTGTTTGTTTCCATTCCCCCGATGGAACTAATCCGGCCACTTCGGCCGGTAAATCAATTCCCGTCGTTTTATCTAGACCAAATTTTTTTGCCCAAAAAGATAATTTATCAACTCCCAAAAATTCCCCTACTTTATAGAAAAAAATATCATTGGAACGTTTTATCGCTCCCACTAAATTTAATTCTCCCTCTGTTTTCCCGTATTGAGTAAAATACCAATTGGTATATTCAAAACTTCCTACCCGCAGAACTCCCGTATCTTCAATTTTGGTTTGAGAGTCAATTTTTCCCTCTTCCAAGCCAGCGATAGCGGTAACAATTTTAAAAACCGACCCCGGCGGAAATCGGGAAGAAATAGCTCGATTAAGAAAAGGCTCTTTTTCGCTCTGCAAAAGCATTTTTATTGCTTGCTCATCGCGACGAATAGTAAAAATATTGGGATCAAAAGAGGAAGAAGAAACTAAAGCTAAAACTTTCCCGTTTTTAGGATTGGTAACGACAATGGCTCCTTTTCGAGAAGACAGTAGCTTATACGCCTTCTCTTGCAAACGGATATCAATATTCAAAACAAGATCATTGCCGGGCTCCGCCGCCACCCTGCCTACTTCGCGAGTAATCTCTCCTTTGATATCAGTTTCTACCAAACGCTGTCCGTTTTTCCCTTTCAACCAACATTCGTACTCTTCTTCTATTCCCCCTCGTCCTACCAAATCACTAAGATAATACTGTCCACAATCATTGGTGGCTACCTCTACTTCCTCTTGAGTTACCGAGCCTAAATACCCTAACAAGTGTGCAGTACTTTCCCCAAAAAGATACTCCCGCCGATAAACTGATTTTACCGCATCGCTTTTTCCCAAAGCCACTAACTTCAAAAACTCATCCCTACTGATTTCCTTTCCTTCAAGTTGATAATAGGGCACATTATTGACTAAACCCCGTCCAAAACAGTCATAAATAATCCCTCGAGAAGCGGGAATAACTTCCGTCACTATCCTGTTCTCATCTGCTCTTTCACGAAAACTTTCACCCCTAACTACTGTTAGATAAAATAAACGACTAAAAAGAAAGAGAAAAAGAATAATTAAAACGATACGAAAGAATTTAATCATATGGTAACCTCAATTTCTCTCCTTCTTTTCCTAAAATTTTCTTTTTAACTGCCAATGTTAAAAAAGAAATTCCCAAAAAAATCATCGCCTGAACTCCTAAGTGGCCTCCTAAAAGAAAATCCAAAAACAACCCCAGCACAAAAGCATAGGAGAAAATTTGCTCTTCCAAAAAATAACTAATTATTACTAACAATATTAAGGAAAAGGGAAAAGCCGTCAAAACTCCCTGAATCAATACTGATAATACCAATAATACCCCTAATATACTTCTTTGCAAGAATAATCTCTTGGGTAAAAAAATTTTCATCTTACTAAAAAAACTGCCGTCAACTTATTAAAATCAACTAAAGGCTCAAATTTAGCCTCTAAAAATACCTTATCGGAGCTCTCATTAACCTTTATCACCCGCCCTACCAAAACCCCTTTTGGCCCATCCAAAAGAGCAATTAAATTCCCCTCGGCTACCGGTTCCTCTCTTAAAATTTGCTCCACTTTAGTACCATGGGTGACTCCCTTCCCTTGCCGGCAAAGCTGATTTTGGCTAACACAATTAGGATCATCTTTAAAAATCAAAACAGGGGTAGAAAACCTTATTGAATCAACTCGTAATATTTTTGCCTGTTTCTCCAAAACTTTTTCTACCTGCCCCACTAAATAATTATCCACTAAAACTAATTGTTTCTCTTCAACTCCATCTCTTACTCCTTTATTAATAATTAGACAATCTCCTTGATTACCGATTACCATACTATCGTTGAAGCTCAAATCAGAGGGCAGAGGCATTGTCAAAAGATGGCGCAGCTGTTTATTTTCATCAAAAACCTGCTGTAAAGAAACAGTTTCTCCCTGACAACGAGATAGCTCCGTTTGCAGTTTTTGGTTCTCTAAAAAATAACTTTTAGCCTCTTTAGAGCTGAAAGTTTGAGACAAAAAAGATTGATTAATTTGATAGATATGACCATAGATAGGATTAAATAAACCCTGAAATAAACATTTAAGACCAGTAAAAAATGGCCCAAAATCAAGAAGAAAAATAAAAAAAGCAATACCAAAAAGAACTAAAAATTTCTTAACATTAATCCAAAATATCTTTCCTGAAACAAATCGAAAATTGCTAATCATTAATCAATGTTTACTTTTACCTTTTCCCTTAATTTCGCGTTTTCTAATAGTTTCCCGCATCCCAATACCACAGCCGCTTGAGGATCATCAGCGACAAAAACAGGCATTTTGATTTCTCGAGAAAATAAACGGTCAATCCCCGGCAAATTAGCTACCCCTCCACAAAGGGTAATTCCCTTTTCTAAAAAATCACCCATTAGCTCCGGTGGCGTCGCTTCAATAACCTCACTTAATTCTCCTATTATTTGATTTAAGATCGGGGCTATCGCCTCCCGAACCTCTACCGAAGTAATTCTAATCGTCGTTGGCAAACCATTTTCTAAGCTTTGCCCCCGCACCACCATCACCTTCTCTTTTTTTGGCGCTACCGCTGTGCCAATAGTAGTTTTAATTTCCTCGGCAGTAGTTTCACCTACTACCAACGAATACTTTAAGCGCAAAAAATTAACCACTGCTTTATCCATCTTGTATCCAGCTAATTTTAGGGAACGATTTAAAACAATACCCGACAAAGAAATAACGGCTATTTCCGTAGTTCCCCCACCAATATCACAAACCAAAGCACCATTAGGTCGCTCTATAGACAAACCAGCACCAATTGCCGCCGCCATCGGCTCCTCAACTAAAAAGCAGGAGCCAGCCCCCGCCTCGCTAACGGCGTCAAAAACTGCTCGCCGTTCCACTTCCGTTGCCCCCGAGGGAGTACCAATTACCACCAGAGGCTTAAAAAAATAATTCCAGGGCTTACTCTTTTTCCCTATTGCCCGATCAATGTGATAAGAAATCATTGCCCGAGCGGCATCAAAATCAGCAATCACTCCATCACGAAGAGGATAAAAAGCTTCTATCGCCTCCGGGGTCTTGCCAATCATTTCCTTAGCCTCTTTACCAACCGCCAAGACTTCTCCCGATTTTTTCTGCCGCGCCACCACCGATGGTTCACGGATAATCACTCCCTGTCCTTTTTGAAAAACTAAAGTATTAGCTGTTCCTAAATCAATCGCTAATTTCGGGAAAAAACTACCTAAAAATTGTTCAAACATCATATATATAATAGTATAACATCAAAAAAATATTAGATATTTAGCCTCACAGGGTGACTCCTTGCGAGGCTATTTATACTCTCTCCTTGTGTCTTCCCCTGTTTTTAGGTAAAATAACTTAAATCCTGGGCCCGTAGTATACCGGTAGAACGGCGCTATGGCATAGCGCAAAAGGGGGTTCGATTCCCCCCGGGTCCACCAAAGTTGATAGTCGTCTCGCTTTCACCGCTTCTTTTTCCACTACAACAATTTTTCGTATTTCGCTTTGCGAAATGCACCGCCAAAGAATTTGTTTGATTGTTTTTATAAAATTTGGTATCATTATATTGAAAGCATAACACATCACTATCATACTATCAAATAATTGAAAATATGGCAACAGAAATAAACATCGGGAAAAATATAAAGAAGTATCGGAATAAACAGGGCTTATCCCAAGAAGATTTTGCCAAAAAGTCCGGTGTTAAATATACAACCCTAACAAAAATTGAGAGTAATGTAATAAAAAAGCCGTCCGTTATGATTATGTCTAAATTGGCCAAAGCATTCGGCGTTTCAATTGAGGATTTAATAAAATAGAAAACATGAAAACTAATCACAAGGTTATAATAGGCAATTCCAGAAATATGGCGGAATTAAAAAATAATTCTGTTCATCTTGTGATTACTTCACCGCCATATTGGCAATTAAAAGATTATGGTTCGTCAGATCAGATTGGCTTCAATGATAGTTATGAAAATTATATTAATAATCTAAATTTAGTTTGGAA
>PEZH01000045.1 GCA_002774085.1 Candidatus Shapirobacteria bacterium CG09_land_8_20_14_0_10_38_17
GACGGCTTCACCAATATTGTTATTTTATCAGAAAATGAATAATTTGCAACCTAAAACTATCGAGAATAAAATTCAACAATAGATAAAATATCAACTTGTGTATCTAACTCTTCTTTTTTAGGCCACCGAACCATCTTGCCGACCAATGCTTTCCGCTTTAACCAAGGCAAAGGAATAACTTTTTCTGAGTATGTATCTCTAACTTGAGGAATTTCACTAACCTCTTCTTTAATAGCAATTACTTGACCAGGCTTAACACTAAAAGAGGGGATTGTTACCCGTCGGTTATCAATCATCACCTTACCATGATTAACTAATTGCCGCGCCGTCTTCCGATTGGGCGTCAACCCTAACCTGAAAATCACATTATCCAACCGCGATTCCAACATTTGCATAAGGACTAAATCTGTCTTCCTGCCGCCTTTCCGCGCCTTTTCAAAATAATTCTTTAGCTGATACTCCGAAATACCATATGAAGCTCTAAGTTTTTGCTTTTCTAACAATTGCTTTTTATAAGGTGAGGAGCGCTCAAATCTTTCACCATGAACACCGGGAGCAATCGCCCCCTTTCGTTCAATAGGGCAAGAAGGAGAAAAGCAACGTTTCCCTTTTAAAAATAGTTTTACTCCTAAACGACGGCAAATTCGACATTGAGGGTCAATGCTTCTTCCCATTTATTTTCCCCTCCTTTCTTTCTTTGGCCGCGGCCCATTATGAGGAACAGGGGTTATATCGGCAATCAGTAACATTCGCAACCCTGATGAGCGAATTGCTTGCAAAGAAGCATCACGACCTGAACCAGGTCCTTTAATATAAACTTCTACCTCCGAAACACCTAATTCTCTAGCTTTTTTGGCTGCCTTCCCCACCGTGACTGTCGCCGCATAGGGAGTCTGTTTACGTGTCCCATGAAAACCGCAAGAACCGGCTGACGCCCAGCAAAGAGTATTCCCATCGGCATCAGCCACCGTTACCATGGTATTATTAAATGTAGCACTGACACTAAACCAAGCTCGTTTAATATCCTTCTTATTTTCCATTTTTTCTATTATTTTTTCTCCTCTTTTTCTTCTTTTTCTACTCCCTTTTCTACTTTCCCAACATTATAAACTTCTTTCTTAAGAGCGCCTATAGTCATACGCTTGCCTCTTTTTGTCCGCGCATTAGTTCTTGTTCGCTGCCCCCTAACCGGTAAATTAGCAAGATGACGTTTACCTCGATAAGAGCCTATCCTTTTTAAACGCTCAATGTTTCTACCTACTTCCTCCCGCAAATTCCCCTCTACTTTCATCTCACCAATAACCCGATTAAGGGTAGTAATTTCATTGTCGCTTAATTGATCCACTCTTTTATTAACACTAATACCTGCTCTCATCAATATCGCTAAAACATTAGATTGACCAACACCATAAATCCTGGTTAAGGCCAAATCAATCTTGTCTTTTTCTGGTATATTAACACCAACAATTCTCGGCACAGTATAAATAAATTCTTAATTTTTAATTTTAAATTTCTATTGAATTTTTAATGTTTTAATTTATTAATTCTTTAATGTTAAATATTTAACCATTAAACATTAATTAGAAATTAGAAATTTTCTTCTCACCCTTGTCTTTGTTTGTGTCGGGGATTTTTCTTGCACACCACATAAACCCGACCGCGGCGGCGAACTATTTTACAATCCCGACATCGTTTTTTCACTGACGATTGAACCTTCATATTTTAAATTAATTTTAATTTTAAATTTACAATTTACAATTTTCATCAAATTATCAATTTTCTAATTTTCAATTATATATTTCCTGTAGGGGTCGGGTTTTCCGACCCGTTAATGATTAGATTCGGGCAGAGTAATCCCGCCCCGACAAGATAAATGGTAAAATATAAACATTCATTCTGTTATTTGATATTATTTTAGAAATTAGCAATTTCTCTTAATACCGATATACTATTCTTCCCCTCTTTTCGTCATATGGTGTCATTTCAACACGCACTCGGTCACCGGGGATAACCCTAATATGATAAAGCCGCATTTTCCCAGCTAAGGTTGCCAAGACTTCCCGTTTATCATCCAAAACAATTCGGAAAAGAGTATTAGGAAGAGCCTCCAATACTTTACCTTCAAAAAAACTTTTAGACTGTTTATCCATTTAAAAACTTATTACCAATCAGAGTTATTTTAACATTAAATAGCTTTGGTGTCCAGACAAAGAGCATCGATACTTTTTTTTATTTCTTTATAGATCTCTTTAATGGGTCGTTCGCCATCAATAAACATCAATTTTCCTTTTTTAGTAAAATAATCAACAATTGGCTTCGTTTCCTTTTTATAAATCAACAGTCTTTTCTTAACTGCCCCCAATTTCTCATCGGCGCGTCTCACCAGCTTCCCTCCACAGTAATCGCAAATTCCTTTTTTTTGGGGAGGAGAGGTGATTAAATTATAAACTGCTCCACATTGGCAACAAACCACTCGCGATGAAAGACGACGAATTGCTTCACGGTCGCTAATGCGCAAGTAAAAAACTAAATTTAACCCCCCTTTTAAAATCAAGCGCTGGTCAATTGTTTTAGCTTGCGATAAATTACGAGGATAACCATCCAAAAGGATATCTCTCCCTTTATTTTTTTTCAAGAAATCAACTAAAATCCTTTTCATTAGTAAATCAGAAACTAATTCTCCCCTCCTTATCAACCCCAGAACTTGCCGACCTAAAGGCGTGTTTTCTTTTGATAAATGGCGCAAAATATCACCGGCAGAGAAATAGGCAAAGTCAAAATCATTAATTAAAAGTCGTGCCTGAGTTCCCTTACCAGAACCCGGGGAACCAATTAAAAGAATATTCACAAAATCAATTTTTAATTCTTAATTTTTATTTAATTTTTAATGTTCTAATTTTTTTTAATTTTTAAACATTAATCATTAGACATTGATTAGAAATTAGTAATTAGAAATTTATCTTAGTATTTTTCCAAAAACTTGTCATATCCTCTCATTTGCACCATTGCCCCTACCGACTTAGCCGTTTCCAAAACTACCGAAACTATAATTAAAATACTGGTTCCTCCTAAAACCATCATTGTTACCCCCATAACTCCTTGGGTTATCGCCGGTAAAACCGCCACCAAACCTAAAAATAGCGCCCCCGGCAGGGTCACTCGCAAGGATATATAATTTAGATAATCGGCTGTCGGCTTCCCCGGCCTGATACCAGGTATAAAACCTCCCTGTTTTTGAATCTCCCCGGCTATTTTCTCCGGATTAAAAACTACCATTGTATAAAAAAACGCAAACACCACCACTAAGACAAAATAAGCTAAATTATAAACTACGCCATCTTGCTTAAAAAGATCAGACAAAAATAAAGCCGCATTACGGATCCCTTCATTACCGGCATTACCTAAAAATTGCCCCAACATTGAGGGAATCAAAACTACCGAAACGGCAAAAATAATAGGAATAACTCCGGCTTGATTAAGACGCAGTGGCAGATAAGTAGTCTGCCCTCCATACATTTTCCTTCCCCTAATTCGCTTGGCATACTGAACCGGAACCCGCCGATTAGCTTCATTAACCCAAACAATAGCCACCACTACCCCCAAGCTTACTATCAAAAAGACCAAAAGATTTAAGAAGTTCCCTCCTTGACTGGCTATCATCGTTGTCTGAGTCAGCTCTTGGGGTATTTGGCTAACAATCCCGGCAAAAATTAAAAGTGAAATCCCATTACCTAAGCCATATTCACTAATTAACCCTCCCAACCAAATCAACAAAAAGGTTCCCCCTGTCATCGTCGCAATAAAAGCCACTAATGACAAAAAATCCAAATCGCCGATTATCCCCCTACCCTTTAATAAGGCATACATTCCCAAAGCCTGAAAAATTGCCAAGGGGATAGTCGCTATTTTAGTATATTGTTCAATTTTCTGGCGACCTGTTTCACCTTCACGACTTAATCTTTCAAAATAGGGAAAAACAAAAGCCAACAACTGGAAAACAATAGAAGCATTAATATAGGGATTTAAACCCGAGGCGGTAATCGAAAAATTAGACAAAGCTCCTCCGGAAAAAATATTAAGAAGTCCTAAAAATTGGTTACCGGAAAAGACTTTCCTTAAAACATCCACGTTAACACCGGGGAGAGGAATATGAGCCCAAAAACGCAATATTGTAAAAAAACCGAAAGTGAACAACAATCGACGCCGAACATCTTTCACCCGCCAAAGGGAAACAACTGCTTGCCAAATTTTTTGAATCATAAAAACCAAAACTTATAGGACCCATAGGTCTTATAGGACGTATAGGGCCTATTTTTGAGAACTTTTAATCTCTGTCTTCGGACTTTTTACTTTTAACTTTGGACTTTTAACTATTACCACCTTTCCTCCCGCTTTCTCAATTTTTTCTTTAGCTCCTCGAGAGCAGGGAAGAGAAACAATTAAAGGATGCTCTATCTCCCCACCACCTAAAATTTTTACTCCATATTTCTTAGCTTCTTTTTCATCTACTAAACGATGCTTAATCAAAAGACTAACATCCACTTTAGATCGAAGAGGCAATAAATTTAAAAAGGAAATATTGACCACCAAGGGTTTATTTTCTTTAGATTTAAGTTTCCCTTTACCCCTCAATAAGGGGATACGGCGCAATAAAGATTTCTGCGTCTTTTTCCCCTCAAAAAGCAAATAAGGTTTATTTCTTGACCTTTGACCCTTTTGGCCTCTGCCTACCGTATGTCCTCCTTTTCCCGACCCATAACCTCTCCCCAGCCCTTTTTTCTTCTTAGCGACAGTTTTGGATAAATTATTTAATCGATTCATGTTTCTTTAATTCTTTAAAAGCTTGGATAACAGCATATACATTGCTAGTTCTGTTGCTTGTTCCCAAAATTTTGGCAGAAATATCTTGAATACCAACTGCCTCCATTACCACCTTTATTGCCTGGCTGGCAATGATGCCACTTCCCGGAGGAGCCGGTTTTAAAAATACTTTTGCCGCTCCACGTTTAACTAAGATATCGTGACAAATAGTTGCCTGACAACGAGAAACGGTAAAAAAACGCTTCTTAGCTAATTTTTTACCTTTGTTAATTGCCGACAAAACATCTTCTCCTTTACCCAAAGCAACACCTACCCGACCATTCTGATCACCAGCAACCATTAAGGCGGTAAAAGAAATCTGATTACCTCCCTTAGTCTTTTTAGAAACTCTCTTAATCTGAATTACCTCACTAAAAAAATCATCTTCCCTTTCCTGATGACGATAATTCTTTCTTCTTTTATCAATCATACCTTTAAATTAATTTTTAATTCTTAATTTTAAATTTCTATTGAATTTCCAATTTCCCAATTTTCAATTATATGTTTCCTGTAGGGGTCGGGTTT
>PEZH01000008.1:0-409 GCA_002774085.1 Candidatus Shapirobacteria bacterium CG09_land_8_20_14_0_10_38_17
ATAGAGTCTTAAAATTGATAATTAATTGATTGAAAATTTTGTTTATTCCCAGAAAGAGATCCGCCCGCTGGCGGACCAGCCTCGCCGGCTAGGCGGGCCAACCACAGGTTGGAGATGAAGCGATATCAATGAACGCGCGCAGCGCAACACAAAGCGGAGCACAAAACCCCAACCGTAAGGTCGTGGGTTTTTTTATTTCAAGATAGGTGAAAACCACGGCTTATAGCCGTGGATGGAACCGATACTAATAGTTCACTTGCCTATAGGCAAGTGAACAGGGCGAAACGCGAGAACCACGGGCTTTGCCCGTGGGAATCTATATTTGATTGCGCATTACGCATTTGCTTGTAATTTGTTTGCCTGCCGACGAGGTGGGGAAATTGTATTGATTTGTTGCTTGGTTTTTTAT
>PEZH01000008.1:416-7565 GCA_002774085.1 Candidatus Shapirobacteria bacterium CG09_land_8_20_14_0_10_38_17
GCCAAAATCCCTATACCCTAAATTTCTTCCTATTTTTTTAATTGCTTTGTCTTTTCTTTTCTTGCCCGGTAATTCTTATTATGAGACTCTTACTTTAATTTCTCGCCCTCGCCAAACAATGGATTTAGATGTTGACCTGCCCTCTCTACCCCCCCTTCCTCAAGCTCGTTTTGATTTGCCCTTAGAATTGAGCGCTAAGGCGGCTTTGTTATTAGACTTTAATTCGGGAGTACCCCTTTATGATAAAAATATTAAAGAGAAGTTACCACCAGCCTCACTGACTAAAATAATGACGGCAATAGTTGTCTTGGAAAATTTTTCTGATGACGATTTGGTGACTGTTAATAAAATTGAAAATTACGGCCAGGTTGTTGGATTAGTAGAAGGGGAACAAATAACGGTTAAAGATCTTCTTTATGGTCTTTTGGTTTATTCAGGCAACGATGCTGCTTATGCCTTAGCTGATTTTTATCCTGACGGAAGAAATGGTTTTATAACGGCGATGAATGAGAAGGCTAAGTCATTGGGTATGGAGGATACCCACTTTACAAACCCTAATGGCCAATATGATCCTGATCATTATTCTACCGCTGAAGATTTAGCGCGTTTAACAATGTCTGCTTGGCGACAGAGTGAATTTAGAGAAGTTGTTATTTGTCAAGAGAAGGTAGTTTGTGATGTTAACGGCCAAATTTGCCATTTCCTACTTTCTACCAATGAGCTTTTAGGGATTTTCCCGGGGGCCTTAGGAGTAAAAACCGGCTGGACAGAAGAAGCGGCAGGGTGTTTTGTGGGATTTTTTGATGAAGACGGTCAACAACTTTTAAGCGTGATTTTGGGTAGCGAAGATCGTTTTCAAGACACACAAAAATTAGTTGGTTGGGGATTGGTTAATTTTTCTTACTATTCCTTAACCCAGGCCGGGTCAATAGCCGATAAGTAGGCTAAAAATTGATTATCGCCCTCGAAGACGAAAATGGGTTGGAGGAAATCTTGATCGGTGTCAGGATCAAAATAGGCTAAGTAGATTTTACGGATAACGATCGGTTTTTGTTCAGGGTTGTTACCTAAATTGGCAATATAGGCTTTGCTTGTTTTTAATTCTTCCCAAGCAACATTGGAAAGTTTAAGGGGATAAGTAGCAAGGTGGTCGTAGTTAATAGGGAAGTGAATATAACGGCCCTTAATAATTTTTTTACCTGGTTCACTGTTTTGGGAAATGATAAAGGAGATATTGGCTTTATCAGGATGAGAGTGTAGAATAGGTAGCCCATTTTGATTGGCGCGAAAAAGGTTTATTTGAATTAGCTGGGCTTCAGAAAGAGAGGAGACAGCAATAAATTTTTCTTCTGCTAATTGATACTTTAGAAAAGTAGATTGGGTTTTAGTTTCATCAATGTCGTTGGGCCACAACTGAACTCGGGAAAGTAAGCTTTTTAATTCATTGAGTCCTTGGGCTTGATTGAGTGAGGGGAAGTTAACAAAAGAGTGGTCTTCTTGGTAGGGGAAATAAATTTCAAAGTTGTTATTGATGGTGTCAATTTGTAATTTAGCTTTAGTCTGGGGGTTAATAAAAAGGAATTGGGTGGGATTAATTTTTTCAGATTCAAGGGGAAATCCCAACAGATTTGCTTTTTGGCGAGTTTTTTCCTCATCAAAGAATTTTGAACCTAAGGTGGTGATAGCATATACTTTGGCTTGATTGTCTAAATTAGGGAGATTACCATCAATGGTTTGGAGTTGGAATTGGAGATTAGTGGGAACAATTTCAGAGCTTTTACCAAATTGGATTACCGGTAATTTCCCGAAGGCAACATTGGGTGCCGGTGGCGGAGCGGGATGAAGTTTATCCCAGTATTTAATGGAAGCTCTAACAACAGGTATTAAGATTATTAAGCCAATAATGCCAATTAAGCCGTATTTAATAATTTTTCTACTAACTTTGGCAGTTTCGGTTAGGGTAGGCATGATAGTCAAAAACTTCAAAACTCAATCCGCCAGCTGGCGGACCAGAATCAGCAATTAATTTTCAATTGTTTTCAGTTTTAAACTTTAGCTTTTGGTTTTAAGATTTAAGTTTTAAGTTATTAATTAATCATTATCCATTGGCCATTTGTCATTTGGAATTTTCAGTAATGTAGTGATACTACGTTACTGTTGAGTATAGCACTGGAGAATGTTAAAATTCAATCAATATGGAAAAATTACGAGTGCGTTTTGCTCCCTCACCTACCGGCGTTCCCCATATCGGCAACACCCGCACCGCTCTTTTTAATTGGCTTTTGACGCGCCAAAATAAAGGCCAATTTATTGTTCGTATTGAAGATACCGATCGGAAACGTTTTAACTCTCAAAGCTTAGATAAGATTTTAGAAATTTTAAAATTCTTGGGTTTAAACTGGGACGAGGGGCCTCAAACGGGTGGTTCTTATGGTCCTTATTTTCAATCGCAAAGATTAGATTTGTATCAAAAGACAGCGGAAGAATTGGTTAAAAAAGGGGCGGCTTATTATTGTTTTTGCTCGCCGCAACGGTTAGAAAAATTGAGAAAAGAGCAGAGAGCTAAAGGGCAAATTCCCCGTTATGATCGTCACTGCCTGTCTTTATCTAAGGCAGAAGTTGAGAAGAAAAAACGAACAGAAAAATACGTCATCCGTTTAAAAATGCCCGATAGTAAAATCTTTTCTTGGCATGACTTAATTCAAGGTGATATTAGCATTAACTCTAAGGAAGTGGACGATCAAGTGCTTTTAAAATCTGACGGGTTTCCTACCTATCATTTAGCGGTGGTGGTGGATGACCATTTAATGAGAATTACCCACGTAGTGCGGGGGGTGGAATGGATTTCCTCGGTTCCTAAACACTTAGCCATTTATGAGGCGCTGGGTTGGCCGGTGCCGAAGTTAGCCCATTTGCCCTTAATTTTAGGGTCGGATCGGACGAAGCTTTCCAAACGTCATGGAGCCAAATCAATTTTGGATTATCGTGATGAGGGATATCTTAAGGAAGCGCTGATTAATTTTATGGCTTATTTAGGCTGGTCGTATCGAGATAATGCCCAACTTTTGAGTCTTGAAGATTTAGTAAAAGTTTTTAATTTAAAAAATATTCAAAAACAAAATTGTGTTTTTGATATTCAAAAATTAGATTGGTTTAATGGCCAATACATTAGAATGAAGTTAGATAAAGAGTTAGTTGAGTTGCTAAAACCATTTGTTCCCCAAAATGCGGATAAAGAAATTTTATTAAAAATAGTCCCTCTGATTAAAGAAAGGATGATTAAGTTATCTGATTTTAGTAAGATGGCCGGTTTCTTTTTTAAAAGACCTAATGTAAATTCATCTTTGTTTGATAATAAAAATTATCAAGACCATTTGAAGAAGGCGCTATCGGCACTACAATCTATTGAAGTATGGAAAGAGCCGGAAATCACTGGAGTATTAATGAAAATAATAAAAGATAACGGTTGGAAAACGGGCGATTTTTTTATGAGCTTAAGGATTGCCGTTGCCGGCTCCCACCAGACACCACCTATTAATGATTCCGCAGTGATTTTAGGCAAGGAAGAAACTTTACTGAGGTTAAATGAGGCTCTAAAAGCTTAAATTTTCCACTGACGTTGTTCTGCAAAGGTTTGGTGGGGTTTAAAGGGAGTAATTAGTTCTTTGGGGTTAGGCCCAAAGATTTCTACTTGATCTTGGTTGTGAGGGAAAAGCAATCCTTGGTTTTCTTTTTCCAAGAGGTTGAAATAACCAATATCTTCAATTTTAAACCCCATTAAATAGGTAGCTAAGCTATCAGCCAAAAGAGCATCTAAAGAAGCAACTAACCAGCCGGCCTTAATTGGCTGGCCGTTAGTTGGTCCATCTCCTTCCATGCCGATAACACCGTCGATAATGCTTAGTTGGGGATAGGTATATTTAGCTATTTTAGTTAGAATTTGATGAATATATTTGCCCTGGTGAATTTTGCCTCGATTAGAAAAGAGGCCGTTTTGTATTGCGCCCACTAAAAGGTTTTTAATGCTCAAGGTAACAACGACAGTATTATGTGTCTTTGCCCGGGTAATGGAAGCGACAAAAGGCGATTGGGTATAAATTATTGCCAAGGGGAGGGTGATTTCTCCTTGCGGGAAAGTGATTTTAACCTTTTGACTTTTACTTTGAGAAGAATTAAAAAGTTTAACTTGAGAGTTTTCTTTGGCTAATTTTTCAAAACCAAATTTTTTAAATCCCTCTTCTGTTTGGCCAACAGTAGCTTCCTCGGCAATAATAATTTGACCCTTATAAAAGGGTTTAATAAAATCAATAAAGCCGCGTACCGTCTCAACTGGTGTAGTCGCTAATTCGGTGAAAGCAGAAACAAAATTTATCTTAATGACAATTTGTTTAAGGTTTTTAATTTTGTTTTCAATATCTTCTTTTAGGGGTTTTATCACTTCTAATGTTCCCTGATATGATTGATTATTTTTAGTTAAGCTAACTTTTTCCATACAGACCATTGTAACACAGCTTGGAGGTTTTTATTCTGATGAAAAAAAGGATCTATCATTAGCTGTCATTCTGATGTAAATCAGAATCTCTCTTAAAATTCCTAATTAACTTAATTGATCTAATTAACTCCTAAATAATGTCTAAAAAAACTAAGAACTAAGAGTGAAAAACAAAAATCAAAATGCGTAATCCGTTAATTCGTTAATTTATAATCTTATTCCTTTATACTTTATACTCTGTACTCTATCCACAACCGTCATTCTGGCTTGTCCAGAATCATCTTAGACTGTCATTTGGGATTCTGGATGCTCCGCCAGCTGGCGGATTACCAGCCCGCCTCGCCGGCTAGGCGGGCCAGCCTCGCCGGCTAGGCGGGAATGACGGCGATGATTTAGCAATGTAGCAATATAACAATTCAACAATGTTTTTTATTTTAAACTTTGGACTTTTAACTGTATTTTTGTTCTCTTTACTTTTAACTTTTAACTTTGGACTTTTAATTTTAAAATATCTCCTATCTAATATCTATTTTTCTGAGTCGATATTTTTGTTTTTTTTAAAAGAAAAGGATAAAGCTCGGCGATTAGATAAAGTGATCCGGTAATCACCAAGGGGCGGGTTGATTTTTGCTTAATAATTTTTTGCGGTTTGGCGGTAATTTCAAAATTATTAAACTTTAGTTTTTTAAGAACTTTAGCCATTTCGACCGGCTCTTCGGCAAGAGAAATCCAGTCTTGCTTGCTTTTAAAAAATTGAGTAAGGTAGATTTTATTTGCCAACGGGATTATTTTGGGAAAGGCTTGGGAGTAGTCCTTTTTTTTCTTAAAGGCAATTAGAAAATCAAGTTTCTTTTGAGGGAACAATAGCTTTAGTGTTTTAGTTAGACTGGTTATTTTTTGAGGATTATGAGCGCCGTCGACAATGACGAGTTTGTTATTGGTTTTTAATATCTCTAAGCGGCCCGGGAAATGGGCTTTTTCTAAGGCTTGCCTGATTTTTTTAATTTTCAAAGGAAACCGGTCTCTCTTGCTCAAAAGGTAAATGATGGTTAGGGCTAAACTGCAATTTTCGGTCTGATGGGTGCCTAAAAGGCCAAGTTTTATTTGGTTAATCTTAAGCGGCGGATAGGAAAAATCGAAAATTGTTTGTTGGGTGTTAACTTTGATATTTTTGAAGTTTACACCTTTTTTTATAAAAACAAGGTGAGCTTTTTCTTCTTGGGCGATTTTTTGGAAAACCTTGTTTGCCGCCGGTTTTTGTCTGAGGGCAAAAACAATATTGCCCGGGTGGATAATTTTGGCTTTTTGGAGGGCAATTTCTCCAATTGTTTTCCCCAAAACTTGGGTGTGGTCTAAGCCAATTTTGGTAAGGATAACTATTTTTTTGGGATTTTTAACTACGTTGGTGCCGTCGTACCAGCCGCCCAAGCCGGTTTCCATAACCGCATAATCAACTTTTTCTTGGTAAAAGGTGTGGAAAGCTAAAGCCACTAAGATCTCAAAATAGGTGGGAGCACCGTAGGCGGATTTAGCCATTTTTTCAATCGGCTCAAGAAGCTGATTTAAGTAAGAAATAAATTTTTGCTTACTTATTAGCTGGTTATTTATTTGGACTCTTTCTCTGATGTCTTGAAGATGGGGTGAAAGAGTTAAACCGGTTTTAAGGCCTAAGTCAGTTAATATTTGGCTGGTAAGGTAGGCGGTTGATCCTTTACCGGAAGTGCCGGCAATATGGATAACTTTAATTTTCTCCTGAGGGTTGCCGATTGATTTTAGGAGAAATTGGGCTCGGTCTAATCCCAGCTGGCCGGGGAACTTATTTTTTTCTCCCCGCGGTATTTGTCGATAAAGAAATTGCTCGGCTTGGGAAAAGTTTTTAATTTTCATTTCTTTAGTATTATATATCGTTTTAGATAGAGCTTTGTCTTAATTGCTGAATTCTCCGCCTGTTTTTGATAAAATAGAAGCATTGATAATTTTCTTGCCCGGTCGTCTAATGGCCCGCCTCGACGAGCCAAGCTTGTCTTGGCGAGGCGGGTAGGACAGTTATGTATACTTTATATGTTTTGAAAAGTAAAACCGCCAAGAGAAGTTATGTTGGAATAACGAATAATTTAAAAAGGAGATTTAAACAACATAATTTGGGGAATAATTTTTATACAAAAAGACATCTTCCTTGGGAGTTGATTTATAAGGAAGAATTTAATAACAGAAAAGAAGCTAGGAAAAGAGAAAAATATTTAAAATAAAGTGCCGGAAGGAGATTTTTAAGGAAATTTGTGTTTAAAAACTAATGCCCGGTCGTCTAATGGTAGGACAGTTGGCTCTGAACCAACTAATTCAGGTTCGAATCCTGGCTGGGCAACTCAGGCTATTAAAGAAAATCGTAACCGATTTTCTTCCAGCCTGATGGGGCTGGTGTGAGCAAGGTAAACATAAATAACCCCATCTAAAAATAATCATTAAAAAAATCCGTTCTTTTCGCCATTGTTTCAAATCATTATGCCTCACACGAATTTGACCGGAGAAAGGGAGAGGGATTTTCACTAAAAATACCTTAAAGTATTTTTAGTAGTTAGGGGCAAGTTCTTTTCACAAAATTTTTCACAGCCTCGGAAAGGAGAATCCTTGGAGGCATAACCCCCCACGAATAAAAA
>PEZH01000033.1 GCA_002774085.1 Candidatus Shapirobacteria bacterium CG09_land_8_20_14_0_10_38_17
TTCTTATACTGGGGTTGGTGTGAACGAAGTGAACATGATAACCCCACTCATGGGGTTGGTGTGAACGAAGTGAACATAATAACCCCAGTTATTAATAGCGATGATGACAACAACCCAAATTTTATTAATAGTAGTGGTGGTAGTTCTGACTGTTTTATCGACGTTAATAGGTGTTCAGATTTATCAAGTTTTGCTGGAGCTTAAAAAAGCAAGCCGGTTGCTTAATCAAGTTTTAGATAACGCCGCTCAAGTTTCGCAGACTTTCAGTCAATCCATTGTTAATTTTTCTACTTTGTTTTCAGGTTTAAGCGCTATTTTTTTTAAAAAACCAAAAACACAAAATGAGGGGAAAAAATAATATTGAAGAAAATCGCTTTTGGCCGGGATTTTTTTTAGGAGCTGCCTTAGGAGCGGGAGTGATTTATTTTTTGCAAGAGGGCGACCCCGAGAAAAAAGAAAAGATAATTCAAGTAATACGTGATCTTTTAAATAGTGATGACGGTGATCAAGACAAAAAAGCGCCAGTTGTTAATACTATTATTCCTAAAGTCACTAAACACACTTTCCATCGCCACGGTAAAGCTATCAGTTAGATTTTAGGTAATTGCTTTTAGTCTTCTTTTGGTTCTATTCCAAGAGAGCCGAAAACCATGGACTTTTGGTCCAGGGATGAAAGCGGTTTCAATAGTACTCTCCGTTAAGGAGAGTACAAAGCGGAACAAACTGTTTTTCATAATATATAATATATTATGAAAAACATGGGCTTTTAGCCCGTGGAGGTTTATAATTAGGCTGTATGCGAAGCAAAGAGATTCAGGAGAGGTTTATCAATTTTTTTGTTAAGAATAATCATTTATTGGTTCCTCAAGCTTCTTTGGTGCCAGAAAACGATCCCACTCTTCTTTTTACCAGTGCCGGTATGGTGCAATTTAAACCCTATTTTTTGGGATTGGAAAAACCGCCTTCTTCCCGGCTGGTGAATATCCAGCGTTGCCTGCGGACTACTGATATTGATCAAGTAGGTAGTAATAGTCGCACTCTTTCTTTTTTTGAGATGTTGGGCTCTTGGTCAATTGGTGATTATTTTAAAGAAAAAGCAATTCGTTTGGCTTGGCAATTTTTAGTTGAAGAGTTGAATCTATTACCAGAAAAACTTTGGGCTACTTATTTTAGTGGTGATAAAAAACATCCTAACTTACCTCAGGATAAGGAAACACCTCAATTTTGGGCAAAGGTGGGAATGAATCCCAAGCATATTGTTGGTTTGGGATATGAAGAGAATTTTTGGCGGGCAGGGGACAGCGGACCCTGTGGTCCTTGCACTGAAGTTTATTTGGATCGGGGAGAAAAATTTGGTTGTGGTAAGAGAAGTTGTCAGCCTGGCTGTGATTGCGATCGGTTCTTAGAAATTTGGAATGCGGGAGTTTTTATGGAATATAACCAGAGTAAAGAGGGAAAATATGAAGATTTACCCTTAAAAAGTGTTGATACCGGCGCTGGTTTGGAGCGTTTGGCAATGGTTTTGCAAAACAAAGAAAGCGTTTTTGAAACAGATCTCTTTAGTCCCCTTATTGGGAAAATTAATAGTTTGGTTTTAAAAAGTTTAAGAGGGGATAAAAATACTGATATTTTAATCCGTCAACTGGCCGATTATACCAAGGCAATTACTTTTATGATTGCTGATGGGGTGGTTCCTGCTAATATTGAACAGGGCTATGTCTTGCGGCATTTAATTAGAAAGGTGGTATATTCCGGACAAAAATTAGCTATCTCAAAATCTTTAGGTCCTTTGTTAATACCGGTGGTGATTAGTCTTTACAGAGATCGTTATCCTTATTTAATTCGCTACGAAAAGAAAATTATTAGTGAATTTATTGACGAAGAGGGGAGATTTTTGGATGCTGTTAATCGGGGAAGAAAAGAAATGACTAAAATAATAGTAGAAAAGAAGAAAAATGATCTTTGTCTTGAGGGGAAAGAGGCCTTTTATTTTTTGGAAACTTTTGGTTTGCCGGTTGATTTGGTGCGGGAGGAATTTTCGTCTGCCGGTGTTAAGATAGAGAAGAACTTTACCAAAAGTTTTGTTAGTGCTAAGGCGATTCATCAAAAGAAATCGCGAGCACCGGGGCAATTTAAGGGCGGGTTGGCCGATTATTCCCAAGCGGTGATTAAACTTCACACCACTACCCACCTTTTACATCAGGCCTTGCGGGATATTTTAGGCAACTATGTCCACCAAGTTGGTTCTAATATTAATGCCCGGCGTCTTCGTTTTGACTTTACTCATCCTGTTAGGTTAACAGCCGTTCAAATTAAAAAGATAGAAGATTTGGTTAATAAGAAGATTATTCAGAATTTGCCGGTATTGATGAAGAAAATGACTTTAAGAGAAGCAAAAAAGGGTGGAGCATTGGCATTTTTTGAAAGGAGGTATGATCAGGATTTGGTGAAAGTTTATACGATTGGGAAAGGAAGAAATGTTTTTTCTAAGGAAGTCTGTGGTGGTCCCCATGTTTATAAAACTGGTCAATTAGGAAAATTTAAAATAATTCGTGAAGAGTCGGTAGGATCGGGGAAAAGAAGAATTTATGGTATTCTTATTAATAAGCTCAAAGTCAAAAGTTAAAAATAAAGAACATTGTTGAATTGTTATATTGTTGCATTGCTAAATCATCGCCGTCATTAGCCTCGCAAGGAGTCACCCTGCGAGGCTAAACCTGTCATTTTTAATTTTTATTAAATTTTCTCCGCCCATGGCGGGATCCCGCTGTGGCGGGACAATTTTAAAATTCGTTAATTCGTTAATAAATAGTAATTCTCAACTAGTCCGCCGGCTGGCCCTGTACCGTTATGGTGTAGGGCTGGCGGACAGAATGACGGTGCAAGTAAGGAAGGATCCTGATATTCATTAGGGCAGGTTTTATTTCGGGGATGGATGGGGTTTGAAAATATAAACATGAAAATTTATTTAGCTATTGATATTAGTTTAAGTGTGGCGAAGGCAGTTCTATGGGCGACTAGAGATCAAGAGGAGGAGCAGGTGAAGATATTAGGTTTAGGTAGTAGCGAATTTTATCGTGATGAAAAGGGATTGTTGGAAGCGGTTGAGAGCAGTCTTAATACTGCCTGGTCGTTAGTTTCTCCTGAATTTCAGTTAGAAAGAAAAGTGGCTGGGGTAATCTTTGCTATCCCTCAATCTTGGATGGGCGAGCAATTAAAAACTGAGAAATTATCGCTCCTGCGGCACATTAGTCGGGAGATGGCAGTTGAGCCTTTAGGATTTGTTTCCGAAGCAGAAATTTTACTTTCTTATCTTAAAGAAAAAGAGGGAAAATTTTTGAATTTGGTTATTGTCAGTGTTGGTGATGAATGGATTGATGTTACTCCTATTTGGCAGGGTAAAATTTTAGGATCTCAATTAATTGAGCGCAGTGATAATATTACTTTAGATTTAGAGGAAGGTTTATCGCGATTTGAGATAAAAACTCCTTTTTCTCCTCGAATTTTAATTTTGGGGAGGGGAGATTTAGAGGAAATAAGGCAAACTATTCTTTCTTATCCTTGGTTGGAAACAGAGAAGGCACTGTTTCTTCATTTGCCTAAGGTGGAAATTTTTCCTTCTCGGTTAGTAGTGGAGACGTTAGTAGTGAAGATGGGTGAAGAAACGATTTTAAAAGAGAAGACCGATTTTGATAGCCGAGAAGAGATTAGTTTGACAGAAGAGGGAGTTTTAGGTTTTTTGAAAAATAAAGATGTGGCTCAATTAGAGTCGCCGCCATCCCCATCGCCGCAGGTGAGTGTAGAATTGTCCCCGCCAGAGCCGGCAGAAGAGGAAAAAGAAAATGCTCCTTTTTTCCTAACCCGATTATTGAAAAGAACTAAAAGTTTAAGCGAAAAATCTCGGGAAACTCTGGGAAATTTTAAAAAAATTCGTTTACCTCGCTTTTTAGTGATGCTTTTTCTAAGTTTTCTTTTGATTTTAGTAGCTTTATTTATTGCCTGGTGGTATTTGCCTAAGGCGGAGATAACATTGTTAGTTGAACCGCGATTTTCGGAGGAGAATTTTTTGTTGGCTGTTTCTTCCGATATAACAACGATTGATGTAGAAAACAAAATTATTCCCGGGAGAGTTTTAGATTTAGAAGTTAGTGGTCAAAAGACAATAGAAACAAAGGGAAAGAAAAAGGTTGGTGATAAAGCGGTGGGGGAGGTGATAATTTATAATGGTACTGATATAGCTAAAACTTTTCCCGTCGGTACATCTTTAGAGGGGTCCAGTGAAATGGAGTTTTTAACCAAGGCGGCGGTGACAGTAGCATCAAGGAGTGGCAGTATTATTGAAGGTTGGGTTTCCGGTCAAGAGAAAGCGGCGGTAGAGGCGGCCGATATTGGTGCGGATTATAATTTAGCGGGGGGGACAGAATTTAAAATAGGCTTGTTTAGTGGTAGCGATTTTATTGCCAAAAACGAGAAAGAATTTTCCGGTGGAAGCAGTCGTGACATTAAGGTTGTTGATAAAGAAGATCAGGAACAATTAAGAGAAAGTTTAAAAGAAGAATTATTGGCTGATGGCGAAAAAAAATTAAAAGAAGAGTTAAACGAAGGTGAAGACTTAATTGAAGAGAATATTGATTTAGAGATAGTTTCAGAGGATTTTGACCATAAAATTGATGACGAGGCTGATAATATTTTCTTAACGTTGAAACTTAAAATTAGCACTTTGGCTTTTTTAGGTGATGATATTGATGTTTTAGCCGAGGAGGTTTTAAAAAATAGGATACCAGAGGGGTTTATTTTGGGAGAAAAAAAAGAACTTGATTTTAAATTTTTGAGACAGGAGAAAAATAAGGCGATTTTTGATTTTGGGATTAAGGCTAATCTTTATCCTCAAATTGATGAGGAGAAGATCAAGAAGGAAGTTTTAGGGAAACGGCCCCAGTCGGTACAGCAATATTTGTCATCATTGTCTGGTGTCGATGGTTTTGAAATTAGCATTGACCCCAGATTACCTAAATATTTATTGACTTTCCCTCACCGTCGGGGAAATATTAAGGTAATTATGAAGATTAAAATTTAAGATTTATTATATGGCTACATTGTTAAAGAAGTCCAAAGTTCACCCATGAAGCAGAACAAAGTTCGGTTCAGGGTGCCCCGTACCCAACGTGGTACTAGGGCAAAGTTAAAAATAAAGAACATTGTTGAATTGTTATATTGTTAACCGTCATTCTGAACTTGATT
>PEZH01000014.1 GCA_002774085.1 Candidatus Shapirobacteria bacterium CG09_land_8_20_14_0_10_38_17
AAATAGAAGAATAGCCCTGTTCCTATCCAAATTATCACCATCGCGACCGCCGTTAATTTTGGGAGGTCAATTTTTATTCTCAGAAAGCGAAAACTCCAACTGTCAGGTCGTGGGTTTTTTATTCTAAAGCCTCTTCTTTTTCTTCTTTTTATTAAACCCATGTTTCTATTTTATCCCAATTTAAGGTAATGGTATAATAAAAATTGAGATGAATAGGATTGAGCATGGCTTATCAGGTAAAATAGCAGGGGTACTGCCTGTTTTAACCGAGCGAGCCGTAGGGTTAGTGGAGGGGTGGGAAAGGAAAAATGATAACGAAGTAACGGTGATATATGTGAATGATGGCCGCGATACTTACCGTAGTAAGGTGCTCCGTCAGGATATTGATAGGCTCAATTTAAGGCAGGGAGATGGCGTTGATGTCAGGCGACTGTGTTTAGGTAACTCCAGCCGGCCGGCTGACTATGTCGAGAAAAGAGAACAGGCGATAAGAAGAAAAGGATTAATTAGAGCAACAACTCAAATATGATTTATGTTTTAATTGGTGCTGTTTTGGTTTTGATTTTGAGCGGGGGTTATTTTTTACTGCGAAAAATTGACCAAATTAGCGAGAAATCTAAGCCCGACGAAGTGTTAACCGAATGGTTGAAAGCAATGCAAAAAAGCGTTGAGGAAACTAATCAGAATTTGAATAAGGTAATGAGGGAGACGAATAAAAACATGGTAGATAGTTTACAGCAAAGCAGTCAAAGTATGAATGAGCGCTTGGATAAGGCGGCGGAGTTTATCTCTGGGGTTAAAAAAGAGGTCGGTCAGATGGCAGAAATTGGCCGAGGAATGAAGGATATTCAAGATTTTTTGCAATCGCCTAAACTGCGAGGTAATATTGGGGAAATGGTTCTTAGGCAACTTTTGGAACAAATGCTTCCCAAGCAGTCTTTTCATCTCCAATATATGTTTAAGTCCGGGGAAATAGTCGATGCGGCTATCAGTACCAGTGCCGGAATACTTTCTGTAGATTCTAAATTTCCAATGGAGAATTTTCGGCGGATAATGAGCTCAAGAAATGAGCAAGAAAAAAAGTCAGCCCACAGAGATTTTGCTAACGATGTTCGTAAACATATTCGGGCAATTTCTTCAAAATATATTTTAACTGACGAGGGGACAATTGATTATGCCTTAATGTATATTCCCTCGGAATCTGTTTACTATGAAGTGGTCAATAATACTGATCTTTTTGACTATGCCGGTAAGCATCGGGTTTTACCGGTATCACCGACCACTTTTTATGCTTATATGAAGGCGATTTTGATGAGTTTTGAGGGCCAAAAAATTGAGATGCGGGCACAGCAAATTCTTTCTTCTTTGCAGGCAATGGAAAAGGATTATGGAAAGGTTAATGATAGTTTGGGGATTTTAAATCGTCATCTTACCAATGCCTATAATCAGATGAATAATGTCTTGTCGGGTTTTACTCTTTTGGGACAAAAATTAATCAATACCAAAGTTTTAGGAAAAAGCGAAAAAAATTATTAACCGATGAGTGATTTTTTATTGATTTTAAATCGGAAAAAGCGGCTTGTTTTTAGGGAAATTGAGGAATATTTACAGTCTTTTTCTTTTTATCCTGACTATTGCCGGGTGGCCAAGAGGCGTTTTCCTTTGGTTTCTTTTCATCGGCAGATTGTTAGCGATTATCCAAGGCGGCAGGGAAAATATGTGCGTCCCACATTACTTTTATTAACCACCCAGGCAATGGGTTTTTCCCAAAAGAAAGCTTTAAAAACAGCGGCGGCGATGCAGATTTCTGAAGATTGGCTTTTAATTCACGATGATATTGAGGATGGCTCATTATCAAGGCGGGGCAAGCCAACGCTTCATCAACTCTACGGTGAGGAGCTGGCGATTAATGCCGGTGATGCTTTACATATTCTAATGTGGAAAATTTTAGCCGATAATTTTCCCTTAGTGGGTTATAAGAAGGCTTTGGCGGTGGAAGATGAGTTTTATCGGATGCTTGGGCGAACCGCTCTTGGCCAAACAGTGGAGATTAAGTGGACTCAAGAAAATCGTCTTGATTTAAAAGATAGCGACATTTTCTTTATTTTGGACGGCAAAACTTCCTACTACACCATTGCCGGACCGATGAGATTGGGGGCAATTTTAGCTGGCGCCAGTGAGGGCCAACTAAATCTTCTTTATCAATTTGGCCAATATTTAGGTCGTTGTTTCCAAATTCGTGATGACCTGCTTGATTTAACCTCTGATTTTTCCGGGTTGAAAAAACAGCAGGGCAATGATATCTATGAAGGCAAGCGGACGATAATGTTGGCCCATCTTTTGCGGAGTGCCAAGGGTGAAGATAGAAAGAATCTGTTGGAGATTTTAGCTAAGGAGAGGGATGAAAAGAGCAAGAAAGAGGTTTTTGGGGTTATTGAGATGATGAAAAAATATGGCAGCTTTGCCTATGGGGAGGAGTTAGCCAAGAAGTTGGCCCAAAAAGCAAGGGATTTTTTTGAAAGAAATTTAGGATTTTTGGCAAAAGAACCGGCCCGTTCCCAGATTAAAACCGGCATTGACTTTATTTTGGAAAGAAAGTATTAAGCGGTAATTGCCCAAAAAGGGAAGAAGGGCTATAATAAACATCACTTGAGAATGGTGGGAGAGAAAAAACTTAACCAGTGGCTTGAGGAGATTAAGAAAAGGTGGGAAAAAGCGCCTGATTTTAAGGTTCCTCAAGAAAAAATTAAGCACTTAGCGATTATCTGTGATGGTAATCGTCGGGCGGCTAAACAGCAGGGGTTAAATTCTTATTTTGGTCATCGCGCCGGCGTGGAGACAATTCAGGGAGCGGCGCGGACTTGCCGAAACTGGGGAATTAAAACCCTTACTTTTTGGGTTTGGTCAACCGAAAATTGGGAGCGGGAGAAAAAGCAGGTAAAATATGTAATGGACTTGGCGGCTCGATTTTTTGCCGATTCTCAGTTGCGGCGGGAGATAGTGGAAGATAAGGTAAAATTTACCCAAATAGGCCGCCGCGATCGCTTGCCGGCAAAAATAAAAGAAGCCTTGGTGAGCTTAGAGGAAGAGACAAAAAATTTTTCTGACTACCGGCTGAATTTAGCGATGGACTATGGGGGTCTAGATGAGATATGGCGGGCGATTGCCAAAATTATTATGGTGACGCATAAAAGTAAGGATATTTTAGAAAAAGTTACTAAAAATCCTCAACTAATATTTAATTATTTAGACACCGCCGGTCAAAGCTTGCCCGATTTGGTGATAAGAACTGGAGTTAGTCGCGGCGAATTGCCTCATACCAGCGGCTTTTTACCCTTGCAGTCTGCTTATGCTTGCTGGTCTTTCTTGCCGATCCATTTTCCCAATTTATCTCCTCAAGATTTGCTTTTAGAAATTCAGAACTTTTTAGGTTACCGGCGGCGTTTTGGAAGGTAAAGTAAAGTAAAATAAAAAGTTTAAAAAATCCAGTGACCGGTGTCAAAGAAAACAAAACGGTGAGCAAGATCGGGGTTTTAGGCAACAAACTGGCGCACCGTTTGGCGGTCAAAGTGGCTGCTGCCAATATAGTAAATCATTTCCCAAGATTTTGTCGTCGTTAATTTGATAATTTTTCTCAAAGATTGTTTACGGGCCAAGAGCGGTTTTTGCGGCCAGACTTCAATTTTATTCGGATTGATCAGGGCAATTCTTCGGAGAGAAGGGACATCAAAAAATGGCCAGGAGCTTATGGGGCCCTCAAAAGGTTTAACTAAAAGACGGTTAAGAGAAAGCTCGTCGTTAATCAAGCGGCGGCTAGACCAAACTACTAAATGATTGCTTGCCCGGGCCGTTTTTTTAAACCAGCGCCATTCTTTTAAGCCAATCCGTCCGAATTCTTTTATTCTTTTTAATCCCTTTGGCCAAGAAGGGGGATTTTGGGCAAATCTTAAAAAAGCATGGAGAGGACTGCCCATTACCCCATCCCAATCCACAATTGCCAAAAGACGGGCGTTTTGATTAATTAGGCTTTGCTCGTAAGAATTGAGGGCGGCTTTATCAACTTCTACCCTATCTTTAAGGCGAAAGCCTAAAAGGCTTTGTTGAAAAATTCTTTCCAAATCCGCATTTTTGCCGTCACCGATAATTTCTCCCCGAGCGCCATATTGTTCTAAAAACTTTTGAGTGGATTCGGCTTCTGCCTGGGCAGAATTAAAGCGAGTTAGCAAGTTTTTTTGCTCTAAGAGCGGGCGAGGAGAAGGATAAATTTCTGTTGTCGGAGCCTCAACATTCATTCTGTGCTGATTATAACATATGGGCCATGTGGTTGGGTTATAATAGAGGTGTTATTATTGGAAAATAATTTTTGATGAATATTTTTCAGGTTCTTTTACTGGGCTTGATTCAGGGAGTGACGGAATTTTTACCTATTTCCTCTTTGGGTCATTTAGCTCTTTTCCAGCGTTTATTGGGGTTAAAACTGCCCTTGGTTTTTGATGTTTTGGTTCATTCTGGCACTTTGGGAGCCTTGATTTTGTTTTTTCAAAAAGATATTAAGAGGACCACTATCGGTGCTTGGGAAGAAATTAAGAGGCGTCAGTTTGGTCAACAATGGAAGTTAATTGGCTTTTTAATTTTAGGAAGTTTGCCGGTAGCAATGGTGGGATTGCTTTTTAGAAGCTTAGTTGAGAAAGCTTTTGCAGATTTAGTGTTGGTGGGAATAGGTTTTTTAACAACCGCCGCTTTGCTTTTTTTGGGAAAGGTAAAGATAAGAAATAACTCTACCTTGAGTCAAGTTATTGGGATTGGGTTAGTTCAGGCTTTGGCGATTTTGCCCGGGATTTCCCGTTCCGGTTCAACAGTTAGTGTTGGAGTAATGTTGGGGATGAAAAAGGAAGAGGCGTTTCGCTTTTCATTTTTTTTGGGAATGATGGCTATTTTTGGGGCAACGATTTTGCAGATTCCCCCAATAGCTGATTTTGATGCCCCAAAGATAATAGAGAGTTTTTTGGCAATGGGGGCGGCTTTTTTGAGCGGTTATTTTTCCCTTAAACTTTTAAAATCAATTTTTTTAAAAGGTTATTTATGGTATTTTGCCTTTTATTGCCTGGCTATAGCGGGAGTTTGTTTTGCAATAAGATGACGGACTATATTC
>PEZH01000046.1 GCA_002774085.1 Candidatus Shapirobacteria bacterium CG09_land_8_20_14_0_10_38_17
TCACCATTAATTACCTTATCTAAATTACGCCAGCTCCTGCCCATTCTATGGTCGGTAACACGGTTTTGAGGGAAATTATAGGTGCGGATTTTTTCTGCCCGTTCGCCGCTGCCCACTGCTTGCTTTCTCGCTTTATTGACTATTATCTTCTTTTTTTCTTCCTCTAATTGCCAAAGCTTATTGCGCAACATCTCTTCAGCAATCTGTCGATTTTGCTCTTGGTATCGCTGTGATTGAGCAGTAACCACTATCCCTGTTGGTTTATGACGAAGACGGACTGCTGTTGCCACTTTATTCACATTCTGGCCACCATGACTGCCGGCACGAAAAGCCTCAAATTCGATATCATCAAAATTTAATCTTTGCTCTCTCTGAGAAATTTCCGGTAAAATTACTACCGAAGCAGTAGAAGTATGAACTCGACCTCTTTTCTCGGTCTCCGGAATCCGTTGGACCCGATGAACACCTGCTTCACCTTCTAAAATTTCAAAAGCACCTTCTCCTTTTATCCTTAAAACTCCTTCACCAACCACTTTT
Source organism: Candidatus Shapirobacteria bacterium CG09_land_8_20_14_0_10_38_17 (assembly GCA_002774085.1). Classification (GTDB taxonomy): domain Bacteria; phylum Patescibacteriota; class Microgenomatia; order 0-14-0-10-38-17; family 0-14-0-10-38-17; genus 0-14-0-10-38-17. The sequence continues at coordinate 538 of PEZH01000046.1, forward strand.
ACCTGCCATCCCCGCTTATTGGCAAAATGCGTATACATCCGCAACAGATCTTGCTGCCAAATTTTTGCTTCCTGACCGCCGGTGCCGGGACGAATTTCTAAAATTAAACTATCCATTCTTATCTGGTGTTGAAAATTTAGGCTACTACGATACTACATAGTATCGTAGTTTTTCTATCCTATTTAGCCGCTTTGAGCATTTCCTTAAGAGATCTTGTCGAAGAGGGAAAAGCTTCTTTGCGGCGATGTAATTTTTCCTTTTGATATTGATTGGTGGCGGCAACACGTTGTTGTTCTTCAAATCTCTTTACCCGTCCACCGGTATCAACATATTTCATTTCTCCCGTGAAAAATGGATGGCAAGCTGAACAAATCTCCACTTTAATTTCCGGTTTTGTCGAACCAACAAAAAAAGTATTTCCGCAGGTACAAGTTACCTTAGCCTGAGGATAATACTGAGGATGAATATTCTTTTTCATAGGCTTATTTTACCACATTCCTTCCTTAATTGATGAACGGCGATCTTCTTCTGTTCACCGGTTTTAAAATTCCTCAGAACAACTTGGCCTTCAGCAATTTCCTTTGGCCCTAAAATCACCACCTGGGGGATTCCTTTCCGATTAGCATAGCGCAATTGATTAGCTAAAGAAACACGAAAATCAAAAAAAAGCTCTGTCGCTATATTCCAACTTCGCAGCTGCCTTGCCAATTCAATTGACTCTCTAAAACAAGCTTCATCAAAAATAGTTACCAACACTTGAGTCGGCAAATAAGACAGGGTAGGGGAGTGACCCAAGTCAGCCAACAGCGCTTCCAACACCATATCGCCGGCGGCAAGACCAACCCCGCCAATATTTCGTTTTCCCCCCACATCACGAACCAAATCCTGATAACGACCGCCACCAAACAAAGCCCTGTTAACCCCTTTTTCCCGAGTATAAGCTTCAAAAACAGTATCAGTATAATAATCAAGTCCCCGCACTACAGTGGGATCAAACTCTACCCAATCTTTCACTCCCAAATCAACCAATGCAGAAAAAAGTTCTGTTAACCATTCCGACTCACCAGAATAATCCCTATCTTTTAGGGCCAAATTTAAATCCCTAACTTGCAAACTACTTAAACCAACTTCTCTAAGCATCGCCATAAAACTATCTTCACTCACCTTTCCTTTTTTATCAATCAACCGAAAAACCGCCAATCTTTTTTTAAGAGGGATGCCAATTAAATCCATTTTCCAGTTCATATATTTCCTGTCATTAATTTTCACCACCACCTCATCAGAGTTAAAACCTAATCCTTCCAAAAATTGACAGCTTAGGGCGATAATTTCGGCATCGGCATTAACCGAATCTTCCCCTAAAATATCCACATTCCATTGATAAAACTCCCTACCTCGACCTTTTTGCGGAGACTCATACCGAAAAAATGGACCAAAAGACCACCAACGTAAAGGGAAAATCAACTCCTGCTCACGAGCGGCTACCATTCGCGCCAAAGTAGGGGTTAATTCGGGCCGAAGAACTAATATTTTTTTATCTCTCTTAGACAAAAAAGTAAAGCCCTGCTTTTTAATTAACTCTTCCGAAGATTTAGCGGCGTAAAGAGATAAAGACTCCACGATCGGCCCGTCATATTCTTGATAACCAAATCTTTGACAAACCTCTCGTGCTTTTTGATAAAGCCAACTACGAAAGGCCAAATCATTGGGATAAAAATCCCGCATACCGCGGCAAGGTTTTAACATTTGTTTCTTAACCATCACCAATGATTATACTATAAAAAACCCAGACCTTACGGTCGGGGTTTTGTGTTCCGCTTTGTGTCGCGCTTCGCGCGTTTATTGATATCGCTTCATCTCCAACCTGTGGCTGGTCCGCCTAGCCGGCGAGGCTGGTCCGCCAGCTGGCGTACCAGAATCCTTATTTAAATTTCTAATTTTTCCCGCCCATGGTGGGATCCCGCTGTGGCGGGACAATTTTCGAATTTTCTAAATCTGATAGGACAGATAGGGAAAGATAGGACGAATAAGACAAATAAGACGGATAGGACAAATAGAATGGGATTCTTTGTCCGTCGGTTGATGGACCTCAGGGCCTGCCCCGAATTCATTTCGGGGATGACGGGAAGTCGGCAAAGCCCTCAGGATAACGAGAAGAAAGCGGGGAGCGGGAATCTATAAAAAAACAAAAAAGCAATTGTCAAAACGAAGCCTATTTTACTCTTCCTAATGACTATTCTACAGAAGATAAAACATAAATTAACGCCGCCTTAATGCGACTATCATTTTTGTCTCTTTCTCCTACTAAAATTACCTTATCACCCTTGACGATATCACTAAATTGAGCTTTTTTAGTCTTTTCATTTTCTCTTTTCTCAATTGTTACTTCATCAGCAATTACCTCTAATACCGTTTGTCCTTTTTTAGGAACGAAAACAAAAACCTTCTCCTCTTTAGAAATATCGTCAATTTCGCCAAAAAAAGACTGTTGCGCGATTGGCGCCGGAGTTTCCTGAACAACAACTCTTTTAGCCGTTAAACTACCCGGAGAAAGGCGATTAACATAACCCATTGCCGTTACAAAACTGCCCAATTCTAAATCATCGGCCTTAATTTTATTTCTGGAAATATCTACAAATATAGTCTCATCATCATATATAACCGTCCTCTCTTCCTTTTTAGTCTCCACTATCAAAATATTGGTTTCCAAATCGCGTGATTTTAAATTGCCGCAAAATGCCCGCTTAACCTCTAATTCGTCCGTTAAAGAGCTTTGTTTTGTGCCCTTAACAATCGCTTCCACTTCCTGTCTGATATGATCTTTTTGAGATGATTTAGTGCTCTCTTCTTGAGCCAAAACATTGCTTCCCCATAAAAGACAGTTAATCAAACCTAAAAAGGCTAAAATAAACGAGATTTTCAACCACGGCACCGTTGTTGGCTTAGAAGACTTTAACATTTAAAATTTAGTTTTAATATTTAATCTTTGAGTTTTGTCCGCCAGAGGCGGACCCGCCCAAATGGGTTTTGCCCTTTTGGCGGGGAACTTTGAGTTTTTTTATATCTCTGCTGTCGAATAAACTAAAGTTATTATTTCTTCTTTATTATTACCTTCCTCGTCATAGACAGTTACCTTAACTTCATTTGCTCCTCCCCTTAAGATAATTGTACTCTCAAAATTACCCTTATCATCTGCTTCCACGATACTTTCGCCTTCAGGATATATTAGCACAATTACCGCCTGGGGGAGAGTTTCCCCCTTCAATTTTACTGATGCGGTGTCAACAATACTCTCATCCTCAGGTTCGCTTATTTTTAAGGGGATTTCTTTTAACAAAAATTCTGTCGGAGAAGGAGCTGAAGAAACTTCTGAAGACTGATTGGCGGTATCAATCTTAGAAGATTTAGTTGTCCACCAAATACCACCGGTAATCAACAAGCCCAAAACAAAACCTAAAACTATTGCTATCGCTACTTCTCTGCGCATACTTTTTTATACTATAACCTGTTTAACCCACTATTGTCAATAAGAAAAAACTCAATAGAAATTAAGAAATTCGTTAGTTTTGCTCGCTGAAATTAGGAAATTTGTTCGCTACGCTCACGAAATAAATAGAAATATAGAGAAGAGATATTAAAAGAGATATAGAAATATAGACATATAGAAATATAGATAAGAAAGATATTGGATAAGAGAAATTATCCCGCCATTGGCGGGCCAGCTGGCGGATTAAGTTTTAAGATATTGTTTTTAGCTTTTAGATTTTAATTTTTATTTTGACAACGGGTGATGATATAATAAAAGAAATGGAAATTTGGTATTTAGGCCGTTCCAGTTTTAGAATCCGTAGCCAAAAGGGGATAATTGTTACCGACCCAGATGATCTAAGGGGAAAGTTGCCAAAAATTAAGGCTGACATTATCACTGTTAGCTATGAGTATCCTGACCACGGCCGCCCTGACTTGATTGCCAGCCAGCCCTTTATTATCCGCGCTCCAGGAGAATATGAAATTCGGGGCATTTCCGTTTTCGGGATTACTTCATTCCATCAAAATACTATCTATCTTATTGAAACCGAAGGACTAAAATTATGCCACTTAGGCAATTTAGACCGGCAATTAGAAAAAGAAACCTTAAACCAAATAAATTCTCCCGATATTCTTTTTATCCCCGCCGGTAACAGCGATGCTATCGGCCCTAAAGAGGCAATCAAAATAATCCATCAAATCGAACCTAAGATAATCATCCCCATGCATTATCAAGATAAAGAATTAAAAATAAAGGAATTTCTAAAAGCACTGGATATCAAAGCCACTCCCATCCCTAAACTAATTATTAAAAAGGCAGATCTTACCTCTGAAGGAAAAAAAGTAGTGATATTAGAGAGAAGGGGAAACTAAAGGGACATTATTAAAGAAGTTCAATTCGCCGGCTGGCGGACCAGAATAACAAGAGAAATACATTGTTATATTGTTAAATTGTTACATTGTTATATTGTTATATTGTTAAAAAACTTA
>PEZH01000039.1 GCA_002774085.1 Candidatus Shapirobacteria bacterium CG09_land_8_20_14_0_10_38_17
TGAGGGCACGAGTGGCGGCTGGGCGACCGCCACCGTAAAATTTGACCGTATCAAAGCCCTTTTTATACTCAACGCCGAGGTGTTCGTTTAAAAGAAAAAACAAAAAGAAAACGCAAAAATATCACTTTAAATAATTAAAGTGATGAAGAAAAAGATATGATTAGATATATAGCTTATTGTCGAAAATCAACTGATGAAAAAGACAGGCAAGTTTTGTCTATAGAAGCTCAAGTTGCCGAGCTTCAAGAGTTTGCCAAAAGAGAAAACCTTTACATCACCGAATTTGTAACTGAAAGCAAAAGCGCAAAAGTTCCCGGCAGGGAAATATTCAACCAAGTTTTAAGAAGAATAGAAAAGGGAGAAATTAGCGGAATTGTTTCATGGCATCCCGATAGACTTGCGCGAAATTCTATAGACGGTGGCAAGATTATTTACTTACTTGATACTGGCAAACTCAAAGACTTGAAATTTCCCACCCATTGGTTTGATAACACACCTCAAGGGAAATTCATGCTCAACATCGCCTTTGGCCAAAGCAAATATTATGTTGATAATCTTTCCGAAAATGTAAAGCGAGGACAACGACAAAAAATCAGAAATGGAGTCTGGCCAAAGAAAGCTCCCCTTGGATGTCTCAATAATCCCAAAACCCGAGGAATTGATGTTGATCCAGAAAAATCAAAAATAGTCAAAAAGGCTTTTGAGGAGTTTGCTAAAGGAAAATCCTTTACTGATATTTCCCGGCTTTTTTATAAATTCGGACTCAAGACTAAAGATGGAAATCAACTTAATCCAAGCACTGTTAAAAACATTCTTAGCAACAGATTCCATATTGGGCTGATGAAATTTGCTGGAGAAATATACAAAGGCACTCACAAACAATTTATTTCAAAAAGCCTTTTTGAAAAAGCTCAAAAACAAGTCAAGAGAATCAACAAGCCAAGACGCGGCGGACATAACTTTCCTTTTATCGGCTTGACCAAGTGTGCCGAGTGTGGAGCGGCAATAACTGCAGAAATCCACACCAAATACTACAAAACCACCAAAAGAAAAGCAGATTATATTTATTACCGTTGCACTAAAAAGAAAGGACCATGTTCTCAAAAAAGCTATGTCCGCCAAGAAGAATTTGATAGTCAGATGAGGAAAATCGTTTCTGATGTTGCTATTCCTGCTACCATAGCTAAAGACTGGCTTTCTTGGCTTAAAAGGGATGAAAAAGGTGAGACAAAACTTGCTCAAGTAAATATTGAGAAATTGGAAAATGGGATCAGGGAGCTTGACAAGAAACTTAACCTTCTGGTTGATGGTTATTTAGATGGTGTTTTTGAGGAAGAAATTTATAAGTTAAAGAAAAATGAGATATTTGAAGAAAAGCTGAAACTTCAAGAGCAAATTGCCAAAATTAAGGAAAAAGGTTCTCACTGGCTCGAACCTTTTAAAGAATTCATAATTTGCGCCAGAGATGGTGCAAAAATCGCGCGTGTAAAAAATAATTGCCATGATTTAGCCATCATGGCAAAAAACGTTGGCTCGAACTTCTTTCTCCAAAACCAACACCTCGGCGTTGAGTATAAAAAGGGCTTTGATACGGTCAAATTTTACGGTGGCGGTCGCCCAGCCGCCACTCGTGCCCTCACCAAATCTGAATCAGTCGGAGTGGTGGGACTCGAACCCACGGCCTCTGCGTCCCAAACGCAGCGCGCTAGCCAATTGCGCCACACTCCGTTTTAAAAGAATATATCAGTAATTTTAGCATAATCGGGCTGTTTCTTAAACAATAATGGTAAAATAGGAAAAATGAAGATAGTTTCTTGGAATGTCAATGGATTAAGATCGGTTTATAAAAAAGGTGCTTTAGACTTTAAAAAAATGGGCGCCGATATTCTTTGTCTTCAAGAAATAAAGGCTTCCCAAGAGCAAATAAATTCCGATTTAGTTAATCCCGAAGGCTATTATTCTTATTTTAATTCCGCTCAAAAAAAAGGTTATAGCGGCACGGTAGTTTATACTCGGCAGGAACCTTTATCTTGGAAAAGAGAAATAGGGCTTGAGAGATTTGACAATGAGGGAAGATTTCTAAAATTGGATTATCCCCAATTTACTCTAATTAATCTTTATTTGCCCCATGGCGGTCGCCAAAAAGAGAAATTAGATTATAAGTTAGCGGTTTATAATTATCTTTTGAAGTCCCTCTATAGATTAAGAAATAAAAAAGTTGTTATTGTGGGTGATTTTAATATTGCCCATAAAGAAATTGATTTGGCGAGGCCAGAAAAAAACAGAAATAATATTATGTTTACGCCCAAAGAACGGGAGCAAATTGATCGGCTGGTTCGCTTGGGTTTTGTAGATAGTTTTAGAAAGTTTTATCCTGATAAAAGAGATAGTTATACTTGGTGGCCTTATATGGCCAATGCCAGACAAAGAAATTTAGGTTGGAGGATAGATTATGCTTTTATTTCAAAAAAGCTTAAGATTAAAAGTGCTTTTATTCTCTCAAAAGTGAAGGGTTCGGATCACTGTCCAATAGGGATAGAAATTTAAGTCGCAATTGCTGAACGAAGCTCGAACCTATTTTGAACAAAATCCTGACTGATTGCCGCGCGAAGCGCGGCACAAAGCGGAACACAAAACCCCGACCGTCAGGTCGTGGGTTTTTTATAATAGTTAATTTGGGACTGATTGTGAATTTTATTTTAAAATAATATAAGGTACCAGGGATGCCAACCTGCCGCCAGAACTCTTTAGTCTTTGTTGCCAGCGGTTGATTACCTTTCTATCAGCACCAAAGGCTTCCTTGGTCACTTTTTCTCCATACTGCTCATGGAACTTAATAATTTTCATTCTTTGTTGGGCTACCTCGCTCTTAGAGAATCTTCTTAGGCTTGAAAGCATGTTTTTCACCTCCTTCAAACCTCTAATTCTATTAAAAATGGGGTAGGCTTTGGCGTAGTGATCCACTAACTATCAATGTCGCAATTGGAGCGGGGTACGGGTGTCGAACCCGTCTTTTCACCTTGGAAGGGTGATGTTGAACCGCTCAACTAACCCCGCAAAAAAACACCTTTCCCTATTATAACAAGAAAACTAAACCCCATTTTTTTGAGGCTTAGTTTTTTGGGGTAATCCTTGTTCGGGAGTTGATTGTTGATCAACTCCCGGATTTTGTTAGCCTAAATTGTGTTTTTAGGGCTTATGGTCGGCCGACTGCCGGAATTTGTTCTCGAGCTTGTTCTTGGATTTGATTTTGGGTTCCGACCGGAACTTGGGATTCAGCTTGATCTTGAGCCGCCGGAGTTTTCGGTGCTCCCTGCTCTAGGCTTTCAAGACCCTCTTCTGTTGCCGGCACTTGTCTTCTTTCGGGAAGATTAGGAACTGGCACTCCCCTTTCCTGCAGCTGATTAATTCTTTCCTCAACCGCCGGTCGTCTTTCTTCAATTCTTCTTAAAATTTCGCCAACCCCATTTTCGACTGCCTCTTGAGAGATTGCCTCTAAGGCTTGTTCATGGCCGTGCAGGCTATTTTCTATTGCTGACTGAATTGCCTCTTTAGCCTCTTCGGGAACCTGTTCATAAACTCGAAACAAAACCGCCTGGTGTCTAAGAGTATTTTCGGCAATTTTGGCCATAATTTCATCGGTATTTTGTCCCGCCTCCTTGGCTTTTTGAGCAAAAGTAAAGGCGTTGGTAAATCGCTCTTGATAGCGTTCCATCGTCCTCTGAGCTAATTCGTTTTTTCCTTGAGCGATGAGGGTATTGGCTTCGGCTAATCTTTTTTCGGCCAGCATCATCGCTCGTTGGGCTTGATTAACCTGACCAAAAGTGAAAAAATTACCAATCCCTTCTGACAAAGACTTTAAAAAGTACAGAGGATGGTTAGGGAGTAACCCTGGGCCAATTAGTTCTTCTTCGGCCTGTAAAATATTGGTTGAATTAGTTGCTTCTTCTTCTTGAGCAAAAACATTAGCCGTGAAAAATAGAAAGACTGCTAATATTAAAATTAATAAAAGCTTCTTCATTTATTTTTTCACCTCCTTATGCGGTAATCTTAAAATTATTTTGTCATCCTTGAGTCTAAAAGTCAAACGATTTTAGCATAATTTAATGAAATAAAATACACACGGGCTTACGCCCGAGGTTTTCGCTATCTTGGAATAAACTTCCCAGCCTAAAAGCCTGTGGTTTTCGGCTTTCTGGGAATAAAATGAGTAAACTTTTTTGACAGTTTTTGGGAGCTTTGGTAAAATTTTATCAAATGGTTGAAAAAGAAAAAGATGCTCGAAGTCCTTACCGGCTTTCGGTTGGAGAATTAACTTGTTCTGTTGAAGATAAAACGGCTTGGTTTGAACGATTAGTTGCTTGTCAACAGGAGGGGGTTGAAGTGGGGATTCGTCCGCAAAACCCGAGGGGTCTTGATTCTGGACTAAGAAGGAGATGGTTAAATGATGTTTGGAATTTTTATCTTTCCGGATGTTCGTTTTCGGAAAAAGAGAGACGAATTATAAAAGAAACTACAGGGCCCGGGAGGGAAAAACATACTGGTTCAAGCCGTTATTCTGGCTGGTGTTAGTATTGTATTTTTTCTTAAAAAATCGAAAAGATTTTCCGCTCATTATAAAGTCGGATTGACAACTCTGCCCATAAATAAAATATTCTCGCTGCTTTTTTCTTGGATCAAAAATATGAAAGGATGATCGGCGCGGAAGATAGGAATTTTCGATGGTAACTTTACCCCCGGCGCCGCTCCATCCTCCATAAATACCGCCGTGGCCGCTGCCGCTTCTGTGCCTTCTTCATTTATTTCAATAAAAGCTTGATGGATAACTTTACTTATAAATAACTCTTTTGTTCCATCCATCCCTGAAAAATCAGCACCGGGCCAATTGAAAGCGGTCGGCATTCCCATTGACTTGAGGTCATCAGCCATAAAATATTTAGTTTCGAATTTAAACTTGGGAATAAATATCTTAACCCTTTGATTTTCTAAATCTTTTTTCCATGCTGACAATTTTTTGGCGCTGAGTAAATTTTCTAATGTTGTTAAATCGTCATTTTTTGGAAGAAGAATTAACATTGACAATTCTTCTCCAGAATAGGGCATTTCAAGAATTTGTAGTTTGTCATTTTCAGCGTAATTGAACTTTGCCTCCTCGTCGGTGCGTTGCATCATTGGAACTTTGACAGAATTATTTTTGCTTATTCTAAAATTTTCATCCCTTGTCTCTGTTTCATTGAATTGTTTTACCCATTCTCCCTTAAAATAAATTGCGTTGGTAAGAACTAATCCTATTGATGCGTTAATAGATCCTGAAGGAATTAAATCTTTGATTTTATCGTTTGTCTGGTCTTCCACCCAATTATTTATCGTTATCCGAGAACCTTCGGGATCTTTTTCAAAATCGAGGTTGGTAGCTTTCCCTCCATAATATTTTTTTACACCATCAAGATACTCTTTCAAAAACGGATAATTTTTTTGGGCCCAGAGAGCATTAGCAGTACTTAGTTTGTATTTTTTATTTCTTTCGTTTAGTTTGTTAAATATCGCCGCGTATTCTGTTCTCCTTAAATCATCATCTTTTGGAAAATAAAACACCGATTGTATTTCTTTAGCTGTTTGTCCCCTTGCCCCTTCATAGGTCATTGCCAGGGCGCTTGAGATACTAAGGGGTGAGAAAAAAATATTACTGCTGTCTTTATTTTTCAATTTGGAATAGTAATCTAAAGCAAATTGATTATTAGCATCGACAACATTATCAATATCCGCGAGTTTTGGTTTTGGTTCAGGTAAAGAGATTTCTCCCTCGCGAACTAAAAAAACACCACCAAAAATCACCATTGCCAAAAGTATTATAATGCCTGCTAAAATTTTCCAGTTCATATTAGTTAGTTTAATTTATAAAAAACCCATGACCTGACGGTCGGGGTTTTGTGTTCCGCTTTGTGTCGCGCTTCGCGCGTTAATTGATATCGCTTCATCTCCAACCTGACGGTTAGAGCTTTCGCTTTCTTGGAATAAAGAACAAGAACTACTAACCCGTCATTCTGGTAATCCGCCAGCTGGCGGATCGCTTTCTGGGAATAAAATTGCTGGGAACGAATCTTTTTAGTAGTATATGAAGTTTTTAATGAAAAGTCAATAAACTGTATAAGTCAAGGACATTTGCGACATTAGTTGTCATCCTGATGAAAATCAGGATCATTCTTCAGAAGATTCTGAATCAAGTTCAGAATGACGGTTAACAATTCAACAATTTAACAATGTTCTTTTGGACT
>PEZH01000048.1 GCA_002774085.1 Candidatus Shapirobacteria bacterium CG09_land_8_20_14_0_10_38_17
GAAGTGAACATGATAACCCCACTCATGGGGTTGGTGTGAACGAAGTGAACATGATAACCCCATACACTATACAACCTTAGGCAAGCCAAGACGATCCTGGACCCTGTACCATTCGATACAGGGCTAGAGCAAGCCAGAATGACAATTAAAACAATGGTTACATTGTTGGGTTGTCACATTGTTATAAGAATTGAAATAACTCGCTCTGCACCGTTCTAGTGCGAGGCTCGTAGAAATTAAGAAATTCGCTTATATCTTAATATCCAATACCTAATATCTAATATCTAATATTCCATTATCCATTAGTCATTTATATTACCATATAGCCAATAAATTAATGTTAAAATAAAAACCGATGGATAAAATAAAAACCTGGCGTCATAATTTTCTTAAACTATTACCGCATCATTACCGCATTATTACCGAAAAGGTAATTAAAAAACCGATTTTTCCTGCCTTTTTGCTCTTTACACTTTTTATAATTTCTTTTTTTCTTCCTCAAAACCAGCGCTTCCAAGAAGCAAAAATAGCCATTTTAAAAAATAAACAAAATATTGATGCCCATCTTGTCTTGTTAGATGAATTGATTAATGCTAACGACTGGGAGAGAGCAGAAAAAGAGTTGATATTTTTAGAAAATTCCTCCCCACAATTAGATAACCAACAAAAAGAAAAACTTAAGCAAGCCACAGTTCAATATAATGAATCAACGAAAGAGGGCTGCCAAAATCTAATCAAAAATTGGCAAACATTTCTTGAAAAAAATCCTAATTATAAAATTGGCTGGTTGGCTTTAGCTTATTATCAGGCTAAATTAGGAGATAAAGAAGCGGCTAAAAAATCAATTGAAAAAGCACAATCAATTGATCCTGGCTTATCTTACGACGAAGATTTTTGAGTTTCGACTTTCTCTTCTTTTTCCTCTTTCTTTTCTTCTATTTCTTTACCCTCTTCACCTTCTCCTTTCTCTTCGACACCGGCTTCTTCAGTGGCTACCGGTGCCACCTCTTCCTCACGAAGAGCGCCCACTTTAACCACAATCTCATTTTTTTCAGCTTTAATCTCTACTTCCTTACCCACCTTTAAGTCAGAAACTCGCACCGCATCGTTCAACTTGGTCAAAACAGAGACATCAGCCTCTAAATGATCAGGTAACTGTTGCGGTAGAGCTTCTACCTCTACCTCTAAAAGAGGCTGAACTAACACTCCTTCATCTTTTTCTATCACTGGCGAGGTTCCTATTAACTCAATGGGCACGGCCACTACTGTCTTTTCCTCCAAATCTACTTGGTGAAAATCAACATGAAGAGAACTACCGGTAACCGGATCAACCTGAAGACTACTTATCAAAACAGGACGGGCCTTTTGCTTATCCACCGCTAAATCAATTAAACCCGTCTCTCCCATTTTTTCAAATACTTCCAAGAGCTCCTTTTGGCTTACCTGAAGAGCCTGTGATTTTATTTTCTTGCCAAAAAGATTAGCTGGCAAAATACCTTCTCGCCGCAACTTTTTAACTTTCCGACCTAAAATTTTTCTCTTCTCGGCAACTATTTTTGGTCTGGCCATATGGTGTTATTCTAAAACAACAAGGATAAGAAAGCAAGCATAAAATTATTGCTTCCCCCATTCTATCTCTAAAAGACTATCGCCGCGCTTTAAAGTATTATGATAGGTAATCGCCCCCGGAGTCACCGTCCCCTCTGGCGAAACCGAAAGCGGCAACCAATCGGAGGGATAAGAAACTAAAATAATATCTTCGTCAAAATCGGCGCCACTTTGTTTTTGGAACAAAAAGGCTAACTGTTTTTTATCCGCCTTAGTTAAATCAACATCTATCCGATAAGTAATTTCTATTGTTAAACTATCTTTAATGGGCACTGAAATCAACGTCCCGATTACTTTTTTACCTGCCTCCTCTTCCTCATCCCAATTCTCCACTTTCGTCCGTTCCCCCTGTTGATTTTCTAAATAAATACTTTCTAAAATTGCCTTAACCGGTAAAAACGCTCGCCAGTAGTTCTTATATTTTCCTCCCGGCCAAGTTTCACTTTGAGCGGTATTTTGGTAGTTTAAGCGGACAGAATGACTAACCCCTTTATCACTTAGAGCCAAACGTTGTCCCAACCGTCTCTGAACAAAAAAATTAGCCTTATTTGCTCCTACATTAGCATCGACTAAAAATAAATAATCAGTCAAGCAATTTTCTCCTTGACAATAAACATCTTTAATACCACCGTCAAAATTAAGCTCGCTTACGGCGGCTGATAACTGAGGATCATTAAAATAAACTAAAATGTCCTTGGCCACTAACGAATGCTCCATTGCTTTTAAAACTGACAGCCAAGACGTCGTTCCTTTCTTAAGCCGCTCCATCAGCGCAAAAGAAACGGCCGCTAAAAAGTCTTTTTTTTGAGTTGAACCCGGGAAAAAACCAACTTCAGAATGATACTCGGCTCTCTCAAAGAAATTACGGCTATCAATTGTCTCATCATAATCAGGCAAATAGATTTCCCCCATAGACACCAATAATTCTTGAATGGTCTTTAAATTAATAGCCAAAACTCCATCAACTTGACATTTCATTTCTTTATCAAAAAACCAAGCCGCTTGTTGAGCAGAAACAGGAAAATCCGGCGACCAATTAGAGTCTCGCAAATACCAACCGGTCTCTCCCAAATATTTTTTAAGTGCCGGCGGCGGCTCCACATGGCCATACAGTTGACCATCGGCCTCATAAACATCATGAACACTAAAATCAATCAAAGACCCGGTGTCAAACGTCAACAAACCATAAGAACCTATAAAACCGCCGGTGGGCCTTAATTCCATATTATTTTGGAAGAGAACCAACAGGGTTTGCTTCTCTTTTCCCAAAAAATCTTTTAGCAAAGGGAGAGTATTGATCGCCAATTCCAAATCGTCAATTGTCGTTGGTAAACCTAATAACAATGAAGAGTATCGAGAGGGAATTCTTAAATCTTTACTGGTTGCCAAAATATCAACCAAATCGAAATAAACCCTTTCTAACAATAAACTACCTTCATCCAAAAGATCAGATAAATTCCCCTCTTTCCCTAAAATTATTGTTTCCAAAACCAATCCCATTTTCTGCCCCGCCGCTGATCCATATGAAAGAGCTGAAGAAGCCTTTATTCCTAAGGTCAGATATCGGCTAAAAACAAGACTGTTTCCTTCCCCTAAAATCACCCCTAAGGGAGAAGATAATTTTTCGCTTGTTCTCTCTGCTTGGACAAAATAATTTTGCGCCCGCACCGCCTTATCCTCACCCTTCTCAAAACTGCCCACCGACAATAATTGCTGGGCCTCTTTCAAGTTCCCAAGCCCCCAAAATATATCTCTTGCTAAAGATAAAAAGGGAGAAAAGACCCCACCTAAAATAAGCAAACCAGCCAACATTATTAAAAATGGTAATTTTTTCGCTCTTTTTTTAGGCTCTTTTTTCGGCTCTTTTGGAAATCCGGAACTTTGCTCCTTAAAATCCACAACACTTATCTGTGACTGTTCCTCTACGGGCACAGGTAAATCTTGCTCTCCATGGCTCAAATCAAAAAAATCCCTCTTTTGTTCACCAACAACTTTTTTTTCTCTGTCATCCCCGAAATGAATTCGGGGCAGGCTCTGAACTTGCCCTGCCCCGTCGGATGACTGGGGATTCAGGATCTTCTTCTGTTGTGATTCTGAAATAAATTCAGATTTAGAATCAAGCTTTACTTCTTTCCAAGAAAACTGTTTTGTTTGCTTCTCTTTGGATATTTTAGGTAAAGCCACTTTTGTTTTTGAGGAAAAAAGCTGCTTTATATCCAACCTTTTAAACCAAACAACAGTACTCTCCACTCCCGCCTCCAAAGGAGTAGCTTCCTTCCAGTCTAATTCCATCTGCGTTTCGGCCACCTTCGCAAGATAACCCAAACGAGGCAAGGCCGCCCCTTGGTCAAAAACAATCTCTAAATCCGGTCGGTAATAATCAGTCCAAATTTTAGCAAAAGAAAAAGCGGTTATTTCCTCGCCGGCAAAATAAAAAAGCTGATCTCTTGATCGAGGCATAAACATTGCCGCCGTTAAACCGCTAATCAAATCTTTAACAAAAAGGGGGTAAATCTTCACCGATCCATCACCGGGAAGAACAATTTTTTGATCCAAAAAAACTCCTTTAACTAAGCGAGAAATAAATGATGATCCGCGAAGACTCATTCGGGGACCAAAAATCTGCCGAGCGCAAACCAATCTTAAATTTAATCCCTTGCTTTGAGCCTGTGATAAAAGTAATTGATCCGGCTTTGAAGAAAACAAAAGCCAGCGCCGAACCCGAAGATCGGAGACTAAATTAAAATATTTTTCCTTAAAACAAAAAGCATATTCAAAACTATTTTTTGGGAGAGATATCTCACTTTCACTAACTAACTGAAAACTCTTATTGTCTCTAAGATGAGAAATGTTAGCATAACCCAACTCATTGGGATCGTCAACGCATATTACCCGGCACCCCTGAGAAATAAGCGAATCGCAAAGATGAGATCCTAAAAAATTAGTCCCTCCTAAAATCAAAGCGGTGGGAACTTTTTCTACATTAACTACCGAAGATAACCGATTCATTAATTTTATAATAGCAGAAGAGATTAGTCTTTAGTATGTATAAGTCAAGGACATTT
>PEZH01000001.1 GCA_002774085.1 Candidatus Shapirobacteria bacterium CG09_land_8_20_14_0_10_38_17
ATCAGGAAAAACTCAAAGAATCAATCCGCCAGCTGGCGGACCAGCCTCGCCGGCTAGGCGGGCCAAATTGGTCACTAGTCGTTAGACGTTCGATAAATAAATATAGAGATTATAAGAATTAACCGAAACAACTCGCCCTGCACCGTTCTGGTGCGGGGCTCGTAGAAATTATTAAGAAAATGAAATTTCATCCCGCCATCGGCGGGGCATTATGGCGGACCCGCCCTTTTGGCGGGTTTGTCATCTGGATTTTAAATGACCTTGATTAATAAACTAATTAATAATCTCTGCCTTGAATTAGCAGTAATAATTTTAGTTCTTTTTTTTCTGATTAATGGTTGGTCGGCTTGGTTAGAGGGGGTATATTTAGGCTTGGGATTGCTTTTGGGCTGGTTTTTAATATCGGCTCATCTTAATTTAATTAAAACTCCTCAGCTATCACTTATTTTTGCCTCGGCAGTTTTCCAAACCGCTTTTTTGTTATTTTCTTTTTGGTTGGTAATTTCCAACGAATCCTTAGTCGCTTCAGGCATAGTTCTTGGTGTTAATCTTTTTTTTATTAAAGATTTAGTTTTTGACTACCAAAAAAGACGACTAATTTTGAAGAAGAAATTATTTAATAATATTGATATTTACGATCGATTTGTTTCGGCCTATTTAATTGGTTTTATCCTGATAGTTGCTCTACTGACGGTCCTTGTGATATCTTAAATTTTGAAGAATATTTTTTAATTTTGCCCTAGTGCCACGTAGAATACAGGGCAACTCTGAACCGAACTTTGTTCTGGTTCGCGGGCGGACTTTTAGCTTTAAATTGTCCTTTGGTTGCCTTGCTGGCCGTTTTGTGATATTCTAACCCCAGAATAAACTTTTAACTTTGCCCTAGTGCCATGTTGGGTACAGGGCAACTCTGAACCCTATGTGGTTCATGGGTTGGGTTTTAATTTTTAATTTGAAAAAGTGTTTGATTTAACTGGCAAAAAAGCGATAGTAACCGGTTCATCTCGGGGTATTGGTCGGGGGATTGCTTTAGCTTTGGCGCGTCAAGGGACCGATGTGATTATTAATTATCGTTCGTCTCAAAAAGAGGCAGAAGCGGTGGTAGAAGAAATCCGGAAAATAGGGCGTGACTCTTTGGCGATTCAGGCTGATGTTTCTCGAAAAAGTGAAGTGGAAAAAATGGTGGCGGAGACAGTGGAAAAATTTGGCAAAATTGACGTTTTGGTTAACAATGCCGGTATTGCTGTTTTTAAGCCTTTTGATCAATTAACAGAAGAGGATTGGGATCAAACCTTGGCAATTAATTTGAAAAGCCAATTTTTATGTATCAAGGCAATAGCGCCGATTATGGAGAAGCAAAAATGGGGGCGGATTATTAATATTGCCTCAATTGCCTCTGGTGGAGTAGGAGTAGGATTTTTAAACTTGGCTCATTATTGCGCTTCTAAGGGAGGAGTAGTAGCCTTAACCGAAGAATTGGCAATGGAATTAGCCTCTTCGGGGATTAATGTTAATGCGGTGGCGCCAGGAGTAATTGACACCGATATGACGGCTGATTTTAAGAAAGATCCCAAGATAATTGAGGGATTAATGGCTAGAATTTTAAAAAAGCGGTTAGGCCGGCCGGAGGATATCGGTGCTGTGGTTGCCTTTTTAGCCTCTGATGAAGCTGATTATATTACCGGGGCGACTTTGTATGTTGACGGTGGTTGGTTGGCGGGATAAATAGTTATTATTTAAATTCTAAATCCTAAATTCGAAGTTCCAAATAAATACGAAGCACTAAACTGTTTAGAATTTAGAAATTCGGATTTAGAAATTATTTGGAGCTTAGATATTAGTATTTAGGATTTTTAGCATTGGAAATTAGAAATTTTAAACTATGGCTATTCTAAAAGTTGATAAAAATAAATGTATTGGTTGCGGGACATGCGTTTCTTTATATCCTGATTTCTTTGAAATGGGGGCAGATGGTAAGGCTCAGGTTATAAATAGCATAAAAGATATCGATAAAAGTAAGGCTGAGGAGATAGTTGCTTCTTGCCCAATGGGGGCGATTACTTCTTCGCAAAAATGACTTTCTTTTTGGTAAAATAGGGTAATGGATTTTCAATTAAAGGATGTTGCTCAAAATGTGGGCTTGAAGCCGGCTCAAGTAGGGGGATTAATCTATCTTCTTTTACAAGGATCAATTGATAATCAGGATTTAATAAGAAGAACCGGTTTATCAAGATCAATTTTGACTGATTTTAAAAAAAGTATTGCTTCTTTTTTGGCTAAATCAAGTTCAGTAACTGCTTTGAATAAAGAAGGGCAGGTGCTTTTTCGTCAGCTATCCTTAAGGCCTTTTGATTGGCAGTCTTACTGGGTAAAAAGTTATCCCCAAGTTCTTGAGGAAGTTTTTGAAAAATATTCAAATCAGCGTCCTAAAACAAAAAGAAACTGGGATCAGTTTCGGGCTACTAAAGAAACAGTTTTTGAAAGAGCGTTGTTGTTAAAAAGCAGGGGTGATATTTTCGGTCGCCGGTTGCTTTTTATTGGCGATGCCGACTTAACCTCTGTCGTCGCAGCAATGTTTAAAGAAGCAAAGAGAATTTTTGTGGTTGATGTTGATGAAGAGGTTTTAAGGTTAATTGCGAAAATTAGTAAGGAAGAGAAATTGAGTATTGAAACATTCAAATATGATGTCAGAAAATCACTCCATCCTCATTTATTAAATATTTTTGATACTGTTTTTACCGATCCTCCCTATACGGAGATGGGTATAAAATTATTTTTATCGCGGGCAATTGAGACATTGGAATTAAAGCCTTCATCTGCTTTGTATTTTTGCTACGGTCAATCTGCTCGGGCGCAAGAGCGAAGCCTTGGGATTCAAAAGATTGTTACCGATATGGGTTTTTTAATAGAGGAAAGATTGAGTAAATTTAATCGTTATTTGGGTGCCGCTTCTATTGGTAGTACCAGCGCTCTATATATAAATAGTATAACCAAAAAAATAAAGCCGGCGATACCGGGGAAATTTACCGGAAAGATATATACGTGGGAGAGGGGAGAGAAAGTTTAAAGTTTAAAATGGGGGATATTGTTTTCTTTGGGGTGGATTTGGTTACTACGATACTACATAGTATCGTAGTAAACTGATAATAATATACCCCAGCCAAGTAAAATTCCAAGTTCCAAACAAATTACAAACCCGCCCAAAGCCCGCCTAAATACTTGTTTTTGGCGGGCATTGAGGCGGGTCCGCCATAATGCCCCGCCAATGGCGGGATAATTTCCTAATTTCAACTAATGAAACGAGCGAATTTCTTTTAATTTCTACGAGCCCCGCACCAGAACGGTGCAGGGCCAGCTGGCGGATTAAACTTTAAGTTTTAAGATATTGTTTTAAGCTTATGAAACTCAACGCTCGTCAATTACGTTATCATCGACCGACCACTGATCAACTTTCATCATTAAGACGCAATCTAGTTTACATTGTTTTAGATAATGTTTTGGATACTTATAATATCGGATCAATCTTTCGATTGGCTGATGCCGTGGCGGCCGAAAAAATAATATTGTGTGGTCAGACAGCGACCCCACCCGACATTAAAATTCATCGGGCCGCTATTGGCACCGAAGAGTGGGTGCCGTGGCAGTATATGGCTGATACTAAAACCGCAATTTTAAACCTAAAATTTCAAGTCCCAGGCTTAGTTGTTTACGCGATAGAGAAGAGTCAGAAAAGTATAGCTTATAATAAAGTTGATTATAAATTCCCGGCTGCTTTTGTCGTGGGTAATGAAACTAACGGCGTATCAGGGGAAGTTTTGAAAATAGCAGATAAGATTGTGGAAATTCCTATGTGGGGATTTAACAAGAGCCTTAATGTGATGATATCATTGGCGATTGTGCTTTGGGAGGGGATGGAGGAGATTAAATAAACATCATTCCCGGCATAATCGGCTATCCAGCATCCCTTGTCATTCCCGATCTAATCGGGAATCTATATTAATAGATTCTCTTAACAAGAAATATTTATTTTTATAGATTCCCATTTTCATGGGAATGACAAGGAATTATGGGAATGATAAGATGCTCACTAATTAAAATCCTAAATACTAAGTTCCAAATAAATTCTAAATCCTAAATACTAAGTTCCAAATAATATCTAAATTCTAAATCCTAAATTCTAAACAATTCTTATTCCCATCCCAGAAAGCGATCCGCCAGCTGGCGGACCCGCCTTGGCGGAGATGAAGCGATATCAATAGGCGCGAAGCGCGACACAAAGCGGAACACAAGGCTTTGGTAATATCGTATATTGAAATAGAAGCTTACTTATGTTAGTATAAAGATGCTAATTTATTAGCAGGCACTTTGACAATTAGAGTGTGGTAGGAATTTCCGGTTATTATGTTGACAAAGTCGATATTAACCGGGTCCGGATGGAAGTGAGCGTAAGCGAGCTTTGATATCCGGATTTTTTTGAGAGTTTGATCCTAGCTCAGGACGAACGCTAGCGGTGTACCTTAGGCATGCAAGTCGAACGCTTGTGCATAGCACAAGGAAATTCAAGGGAAATTCTAAGCACTAAATTCGAAGTTCCAAATAAATTCGAATATCTAAATTTACTAAATTCTAAACAATTTTAGAATTTAGGATTTAGAGATTATTTGGAGCT
>PEZH01000047.1 GCA_002774085.1 Candidatus Shapirobacteria bacterium CG09_land_8_20_14_0_10_38_17
AAATCAGGATCATCTTAAGAAGATTCTGAATTAAATTCAGAATGACGGTTAGCAATGTAACAATGTAACAATTTAACAATGTAGCAATGTAACAATGTTTCTTTCTTTTTGTTTTTTTATTTTTAACTTTTAACTTTCAACTATATGAAACGTATTATCATCACCGGTGCTCATCTTACTCCCGCGTTGGCGATAATCTCAGAACTTAAAGAAAGGGGAAATTGGCAAATATATTATTTAGGGAGGAAGTACACCTTAGAAGGAGATAAAACCCCATCGGCAGAATCACAAGTTCTCCCTCAAGTGGGGATAAAATTTATTCCTATTCCCGCCGGTAGATTGCAACGAAAGTTTACTCGTTGGACAATACCCTCTTTAATACGCATTCCCTTGGGTGTCATCCACTCTTTTTGGCATCTTTTAAAAATACGACCCGATTTGGTTTGCTCTTTCGGCGGCTATGTTTCGGTACCAATCGTTTTTGCCGCCTGGCTATTGGGCATCCCCTCGCTAACCCACGAACAAACCGTGGTCGTAGGATTAGCCAACAAAATTAACGCCTTATTTGCCAACAAAGTGGCCATCTCTTTTTCGGATAGCGCTCAATTCTTTCCTAAAAAAAAGGTAATCTTAACCGGCAATCCTCTCCGTCAAGAAATTTTTAAGATAGGAAAACCACTGTTTTCTCTCCCTAAAAACAGAAAAACTATCTATATCACCGGCGGTAGCCAAGGCGCTTCAGTTATCAATCAGGCTGTTTTAGAAGCCTTACCCGAACTGATTAAGAATTACAACATTATTCACCAATGCGGCAACAAAGAATTCCCCAAAATCGCTCGAAAAAGAAAAAGCTTACCTGTAAAATGGCAGCAATATTACTTTTTAACCGGATATGTTGACCCCAAAGATATTGGTTGGGTTTTTAAAAATGCTCACTTAGTTATTTCCCGTGGAGGTGCCAATACAATCTTAGAATTAGCCGCCTTGGGAAAACCAGCAATTATTATTCCCATCCCTTGGGCTACTCACAACGAACAAATGAAGAATGCTAAATTTTTAAGTGACAAGGGATTAGCAGAAATCCTTGGGCAAAGTAAATTAAACGGCCAAACCCTGACTCAGAAAATTCAGAAAATGAACGCTCATCTTAATAATTACCAAAAGGCAGGAGAAAAAATAAAAAAAGAAATTAATAGGCAATCCAGTCAATCATTAGTTAATGCTCTTTATGATTTACTCCCTTCATAAAAGAAATAACATTAAAAGGTGGTTGCTGATAGGAATTATTATCTTGGGAATATTTTGGTTTTATTTACTTTTTAATCAGGTAATAAAAACCTACCGACCCAAAAATGTTCTCACCCAAACAACGACTATTGATTTCTCCAAAGAAATTCTTGAACAAAAACATAATATTAAAATCAATAATATTGAAGAACAACCAAATATGATAAGATTAATTTTAAGTAATCACATCGTCGTCCTTTTGGCCAAGAGCAAAAACATAGAAAAACAAATAGAGGCTTTACAACTAATCATCAATCAAGATAAAATGAATGACAAGCAGGCAAAAACAATTGATCTGCGCTTTAAAAATCCCATTGTTAGTTATTAAAAATGCTACGTAACAATCAGAGGCGAACCTGCCCTTTTGGCGGGGAGCTAAAATATGAATAGAAATAAAACCATCGCCGCCTTGGATATTGGTTCCTCCAAAATTGCCACCCTTATCGCCCAGGTAAGCGAGGAAGGTAATATCAATATTATCGGTTCTTCATCTCTACCTTCTCGGGGAATTAAAAGGGGGCAAATTATCGATATTGAAGAGGCGACAGAGGCAATTATTGCTTCCGCTGAGGCGGCCGAACGAATGGCGGGATACAACTTAGGCCACATTTTTGTTTCTGTTGGCGGAACGCACATTATCTCCCAAAATTCTCGAGGAGTAGTTGCTGTGGCTAATTCAGGCAATGAAATTGTGGAGAATGATATCCATCGCGTTTTAGAAGCAGCCCAGGCCATTTCCCTGCCCGCTTTACGAGAAATTCTCCATGTTATCTCCCGTCTTTATACCGTTGACTCTCAAGAAGGAATTGCCGACCCTATCGGCATGAGTGGCATTCGCTTGGAAGTGGAAACTCATATTATTACCGCCTCCTCCACCGCCATTCATAATTTACAAAAATGCGTCAATGAAGTAGGTGCCAATATTGACGGCATTGTTTTTGACGCCTTAGCCAGTGCTAATGCTGTTCTTACTCCTACAGAAAAAGAATTGGGTGTTACCCTTATTGATATTGGCGGAGGAACCACATCGATAATAATCTTCAACGAAGGTTCACCTATTTTTTCTTTAGTCCTTCCTATGGGCGCCCAAAATATTACCAACGATTTGGCTATCGGCCTCCGTCTTTCAATAGAAGAAGCCGAAAAACTTAAGTTAGCTCTTAATCAAAAAACAGAAGACCTAAAAGAAATTGATTTTAAAAAATTAGGGATTGAAAATAAAGATCAAAAAATAACCAAAAAAATGGTTGTTGAGGAAATTATCAAACCCCGGTTAGAAGAACTTTTTGGTATGATCAGCGATGAAATCCGCCGCAACGATTTTTCCGATATCGCTCCGGCAGGGGTAGTTTTAACCGGAGGAGGGGCACAAACAATTAGTGCCGTCGAAACCTGCCGACGGGTAATGGCTTTGCCGGTCAGAATCGGCATCCCTAAAGGAGTCACCGGCCTTGTTGACGATATCCTCAGTCCAGAATTCGCTACTACTATTGGACTTATTCTTTGGGAAAAACAAGATACTCTAAAAGAACAAAGTTTTAGTTTTGACAAGGTTAAAAAAAGATTACCCAATCTGCCAATAAGGAGCACCTTAGAAAAAACAATAAAATTTATTAAATCTTTTTTGCCGTAGAAATGTATTTGGTATAGTGTATAGTGAAAAACAGGTTAAAAATTAAATCCGCCGGCTGGCGGACAAAGTTATCCACCTAATGTCCCGCCATCGGCGGGACATTATGGCGGACCCGCCTCAATGCGAAGCTTTGGGTGGGAAAATAAAGAACATTGTTGAATTGTTATATTGTTACATTGCTAAAATCATCGCCGTCATTAGCCTCGCAAGGTGACTCCTTGCGAGGCTAAACCTGTCATTCTGACCCCGCCCATGGTGGGATCCCGCTGTGGCGGGACAAATTCGAATAACTAAACATAAAGAATCAAATCCTAAACAATTAGTATTTAGAATTTAGTGCTTAGAAATTATTTGGAACTTACCCGCCTGCAACGCATATGCGTAGCATTTCGGGCAGGGATATTAGTATTTAGGATTTAAATCATTAGTCATTAATTAGAAATTTTTCATGACTTTTATTAAACCAGATTCCGGTCGTTTTGCTCAAATTAAAGTTTTAGGTATTGGTGGTGGTGGTGGCAACTGTATTAATACAATGGTAGAAACAGAAAAAATCAAGGGGGTTGATTTTGTTGCCATCAATACCGACGCCCAAGCTCTTTTAAACAATAAAGCTCCTGCTAAACTACAAATTGGCAAAAAGCTCACCAAGGGATTGGGAGCGGGAGGCAATTCCCAAGTAGGGCAAAAAGCGGCTGAAGAATCGCGAGAAGAAATTAAAAGATTGATTACCGGATCTGATATGGTGTTTTTAACTGGGGGCGAAGGGGGAGGAACTTGTACGGGAGCGGCGCCGATAATTGCCGAGATTGCCAAAGAATTAGGAATATTAACCGTAGCCGTCATTACCAAACCTTTCAATTTTGAAGGACACCGCCGCGCCGCCGCCGCCGCCGAGGGAATCGATAAACTTAGAGAAAAAGTTGATACCCTAATTACTATCCCTAATCAAAAGCTCTTAGACACCGTTGACAAAAAGGTAACTCTTATTGAGGCCTTTCGCTTAGTTGACTCTGTTTTAATTTCCGGCGTTCAGGGCATTGCCGATTTAATCACTAAACCGGGATTAATTAATTTAGATTTTGCCGATGTCAAAATGATTATGAAAAATGCCGGGAACACTTTAATGGGAATAGGGAAGGCTTCTGGCGAAAATCGCGCCGCCAAAGCGGCCCATTTAGCCACCGCCTCACCATTATTAGAAACTTCAATTGAGGGCGCCAAAGGAATTTTGTTCAATATTACCGGTAGTAAAGACCTAACAATGAAAGAAATAGAAGAAGCGGCCGAAGCTATTTTTTCTCAAGCCGATCCTGATGCTAATATTATTTTTGGCGCTGCTATTGATGAAAGCTTGAACAACGAAATAAAAATTACCTTAATTGCCGCCGGTTTTGATGAAAAAAGACGTTTAACTAAAATTGCCAAAGCAACCAGCGAAACATCTCAAGGAATTATTAAAAAAATGCCCGATGAATTTGAAGAAGAAAAGTCTATAATTAAAGAAATTCCCCCTGAAGATTTAGGAGAAGAATACGAAGTACCCACTTTCCTTCGCCAAGGAAAGAAAAAGCTCATCAATTAATCCTTTCTCCTAATTTTTTTTACTA
Source organism: Candidatus Shapirobacteria bacterium CG09_land_8_20_14_0_10_38_17 (assembly GCA_002774085.1). Taxonomy (GTDB): domain Bacteria; phylum Patescibacteriota; class Microgenomatia; order 0-14-0-10-38-17; family 0-14-0-10-38-17; genus 0-14-0-10-38-17. The sequence continues at coordinate 4,531 of PEZH01000047.1, forward strand.
ACATGCTTTATAGCATGTTAGTAAATATCAAAATAAATAATATAGATCTGAAATAAATTTAGGCAAGCAAGCGCTTCTCCTTGCCTTAAAACCTACTTTTTAGTATCATATAGGGCAATGAAAAGAAAAAAGCTCCAATCTGTTGAGTCAAAACCAAACTTCGCTAAACAAGAACATAAATGGCTCAAATATTGGCGCGAAAAGGGAATCGTCAATCAATATCTTCATAAAAACGATAAGAGCAAAAAATACTTCTCATTTTTAGACGGCCCCATTACCGCTAATAACCCTATGGGAGTTCACCATGCCTGGGGAAGAACCTACAAAGATATTTTCCAGCGTTACAAAAATATGCAAGGATTTAAACAGCGGTTTCAAAATGGCTTTGATTGCCAGGGTCTTTGGGTAGAAGTAGAGGTAGAAAAAGAAAAAGGCTTTAAGACAAAAAAAGATATTGAAAGCTACGGTATTGATAAATTTGTCAAAGACTGTAAGAGACGAATTAAAAAATATTCCCAAATTCAAACAAACCAATCGGAACGTTTAGGTTACTTTATGGATTGGGATCATTCTTATTACACTATGAGCGAGGAAAACAATTATATGATTTGGCACTTTTTAAAAAAATGCTGGCAAGACGGCTTAATTTATAAAGGAGAAGATTCTGTTCCCTGGTGCCCCCGCTGCGGCACGGCCATTTCCCAGCACGAAATGGATGCAGAAGGATATAAACAAATCACTCACGAGGCTATTTTTATGCGCTTTCCGGTTATAAAAAATGGAAAATTACTAAAAAATGAGTTCCTTTTAGTTTGGACTACCACCCCCTGGACAATCCCCGCCGATACTTTAGTGGCTGTTCATCCGGAAATTAACTATGCCTTAGTGGAATCGGGAAACAAGAAATATTGGTTAGCCAAAAGTTTAGTATCAAAAATATTTGCCCACCACTACAATATATTAAAGAGCATCAACGGCAATGATCTGATTGCAAAAGAGAAAATCACCCATTACCAAGCGCCTTTTGATAAGTTGCCAATAATTAAAAAAGTTGCTCAAAGTCCTCATTTTCATCAAATAGTCTTAGCAAAAGATTTAGTTAATGAGGAGGAGGGGACAGGGTTAGTCCATATTGTCCCCGGAGCCGGCACAGAAGATTATCAATTGGTTAAAAAAGAACTTCAATGGAATGAAGTGATTTTTCCTGTTATTGATGAGGCAGGTAATTATGTTCAAGGCTATGGAAATTTAAGTAGAAAAAACGCCAAAAAGCACCCCGAAATTATCATCGATTATCTAAAAAAAAGCCAATATCTTTTAAAAACGGAAAAATATACCCATTCTTATCCTACCTGCTGGCGTTGTAAAACCGAGCTTATTTGGCGCTTAGTTGAAGAATGGTATATCAGTATGGATAAAAAAGATAAAAATGGCCAAAGCTTAAGAGAAAAAATGATCGCCGCTTCTAAAAAAATTCACTGGATTCCCGACTTTGGCAGAAAAAGAGAATTAGACTGGCTTCAAAATATGCATGATTGGCTTATTTCCAAAAAACGTTACTGGGGATTAGCCTTACCTATTTGGGAATGTCCAAAGTGCGGTTATTTTGAAGTTGTTGGTGGCAAGGAAGAATTAGAAAAAAAAGCGATTAAGGGATGGGAAAAATTTAAAAACCACACTCCTCACCGCCCCTGGGTTGATGAAGTTAAAATTCGCTGCCCAAAGTGCGGAGCAACAATGAATCGCATTAGAGATGTAGGCAACCCCTGGTTAGACGCCGGCATTGTCTCTTTTTCTACCTTACTTGATCCTAAAACAGGCAAAGTTAGTTACTTAACCGACAAAAAATATTGGCAAAAATGGTATCCGGCAGACTTAATCTTGGAGTGTTTCCCCGGCCAATTTAGAAACTGGTTTTATTCTCTCATTGCTATGGCCACCGAATTAGACAACTCACCGCCCACCAAAACCATTTTTGGCCATGCCTTAGTTTATGATGAAAAGGGCGAAGAAATGCATAAAAGTAAAGGCAATACTATTTGGTTTGATGAAGCCGCAGAAAAGATGGGTGTTGATGTAATGAGATGGATGTATGCCCAACAAAACCCAGAAATCAATCTTAATTTTGGCTACCAAGCCGCCGACAAGGTGCGGCGGCAGTTTCATCTTCTTCTTTGGAACACCTATCGCTTTTTTATTGCTTACTATGGCCTGTTTGGAAAAATTAACTCAAAAGCAATTCCTTCTCAGAACATTTTAGATCGCTGGATCATTTCCTGCCTTAACCAACTTATTCAAAAAATTACCCAAAGCCTCGATAATTATAATATTCAGAAAGCCAGTTTGGCAATTCAGGGTTTTACAGAAAACCTTTCCCTTTGGTATGTACGCCGTTCCCGCAATCGCGTTGCTCCCCACAATCAAAACACCAAAGACCGCGATGCTTGTTTGACAACCCTTAAGGAAGTGTTCACTATTCTCTCGAAATTATCAGCTCCTTTTGTTCCCTTTTTGTCGGAAGAAATTTATCAAAATTTAAGTGGCGGCAAACAATCGGTCCACTTAGAAAATTGGCCCAAAAGCAACCAATTATTAATTAATAAAGAAGTCGAGGAAAAAATGATTTTAATCCGTGAGATTTGTGCCTTAGGCCATGCCGCCCGTAAAAAAGCGGGCATTAAGGTCAGACAACCGCTAAAAAAGTTCAAAGTTCAAAGTTCAAAGTTCAAAGTTAACAAAGAGTTCACCAATCTGATCAAAGAGGAACTGAATGTAAAAGAAGTGGTTTTCGAAAGGGGCAGGGGAGAGATAAAAGTAAAATTGGATATCAAAATTACACCAAAATTAAGAGCCGAAGGCGAAGCGCGGGAAATTATTAGAAAAATCCAATCCGCCCGCAAAAAAACTCAACTTTCTCCCCAACAATTAATATCTGTTTATTTACCTAATTGGCCTAAAGAATATGAAAAAGAAATTAAAAAAAGAGCCGGTGTTTCTATCATTAAAAATGGGAAAAAATTTAAGATTATCAGCAATAATGTAGCAATATAATAATTGTTTTTCTTGTCATTCTGGCTTGCTCTAGCCCTATATCGAATGGTATAGGGTCCAGAATCCATCCTTAGACGATTCTGGATGCTCCGCCAGCCGGCGGATTACCAGAATTACGGGTTAGTAGTTCTTGTTCTTTATTCCCAGAAAGCGATCCGCCAGCCGGCGGATCCCCAGCCAGCCTAGCCGGCTAGG
>PEZH01000027.1 GCA_002774085.1 Candidatus Shapirobacteria bacterium CG09_land_8_20_14_0_10_38_17
AGAGATTCGTTCGCCAGAGACGGCCTGAAATTTCAACGAATGTTGCCAAACTTATAAAAAATTGTTTTTTTAAATAAAAAGAGCCAAAGAGCATTAATTATTCCCTTGAAGACGTAGATGATTCCTGCTTTCTCATGATAATGGCGGCTGGAGGTGATGACTTTATTTTTGGGTAAAAAAACAACTTGGCCTTCTTTTTTGGTGCGTAAGATTAAGTCTGTATCGGTGTGAAAGTTGATCTGGGGATTAAATCCACCCAATTGTTGGTAGGTGGCGCGGCGGATGGAGAAATTAAATCCCGAGGCGATTTTGGTAACCCGGCCAAAAAAGTTAAGAAAAGCCTCAATTAAAAAAATTAAACCAAATTTTGGCTGGAAATTAGCGCCGCCGCCGGCGCAGATAATTTTCGGGTCTTGATAGGCTTTTTGATATTGGGCAAGCCAATCTTTGGGGACAATGGTATCGGCATCGGTAAAAATGATGATTTTCCCCTGCGCCTCAAGGCAGCCTTTTCTTAGGGCAAAGACATATCCCTGTTTATTTTCATCAACAACCTTGACAGGGAATTTTTGGGCAATAGCTTTGGTTTGGTCGCGGGAATTATTGTTAACAACAATAATTTCATATTGGTTTTTAGGAAAATCTTGCTGAATAACGCCCTTGAGAGTAGTGGCGATGCCTTTTTCTTTATTATAGGCGGGGATAATGATGGAAAAGACAGGGTGGTTTCTGGTCATAGCTTGATTTTATCATTTTTGTTGGTTTTAACATTTTCTTTCTGCACCGCAATAAGGGCAATGGCCACCGATAGGGATGGAGTGGTTGAAAGTATGGCCGCAGGCAGGACAGGTTTGGATGTTGCCGGTTATTTCTAAACCAAAAGCAGGTAACCCATATTGAGGCCGCGGTGAGAGGGAAAAAATTGAAGAAATAGCGGCACCACAACTTGATTGGAGAGCAAAAAATCCGCCTTGATGGGCGATTTCTTGCTCAAACTGAGCCATATAAAAGAGGGCCTGATAATGATTTTGGGCGTCAAGAGCGGTTTTTATTTTGAAAGCTATTCTTTGGGTGATTTCTTTTGACTTTTCAAGGTAGATTTGCCAGGTTTTTTCTTCAATTTGGGGAACTATTTTTTCTATGGGAACACCGTGGATATGGCTGATACCCAATTCTTTAATGGCGGTTAAAATTTCTTTAGGGTGATGGATTGGCTTTTCCTCACCTGGGGTGAGCAAGAGGGGAGATTGGAGAAAGTCATTATCATCGGGTGTTGGGGTTAAATAGATTTGGGGATCGAGTTTTTCTAAAAGTGATTTTAGTTGTTGATCTTTTAAGTCGCAATTGAAATCTATGGCCTCAATTGTTTTGTTGCCATTCTCGTCGGTCGAGCCAACTTGTCCCATATAAATACGAGGATAAGAATAGGTATCACCGGCGGGACTGATCCAAATTGCCAGTGAGCCGGCCGGAGCGACGAAGAATAATTGAGTTAGTTTTTCAAAACCTATTTTTTCTTGTTGCCCTCTTAATGTGGAAGTATCAAACATTTGTCGGACGTCTTGGGGATAAGTTGAACCGTTTTCAGGATTTAGCGAGTAAATAGTTTTTTGTTGAGAGTTAACTTGATAATAATAGCCGATAACAAAAACTCCTTTTTCTTTTTGGTGTTCGGGCGAATGGCCATGTTCTAAACCATAGAAGGCCAGGTCTTCTTTAATTTGGTCAGGGGGGGTTTGATGGTTCCAGCGACTCGGGTCGCAGGCAAGAGTTTCTTTATTCATTAGCTTGGTCCTGCGCGGGACAAAAACTTAAGGTAGGTCTTCGGACTTTCACCGCTGCGGCACAGTGCCCCGCCTATGGCGGGGTCTTCCCTGTTTGAGGCTGACCTTCTCCCGTTTGCCTTGCTGACAAAGCGAGTCTATGGCGGAATGGCCAGACACCTTAAATTAATTTTAATATATAATATTTTTTGTTTTTTGGCAAGGGGACGATAGGGCGAAAATGGACTAATTTTCATTGAATTTTCCCCACCTATGGTGGGATCCCGCTGTGGCGGGACAATTAACCAATTTTCAATTGTTAGAATTCGTAATGCGTTAATTCGTTAATAAATAATAATTCTCAATTTAAAACTTAAATCTCTCTTTTTATACTCTATACACTACTCTATACACTATACAACCCTGGTCCGCCAGCTGGCGGACAGAATGACGAGGCAAAAAACTTTAAAACAACGAGGCAGTATGTGTTTAAGAATATTTATTCCTATAGATTCCCATTTTCATGGGAATGACAGGAAGTGAAGTGACAAGGTTGTGTCGAGGGAGGCGGGTAAGCTATATTATGGTTGTATTCCAGGCTGAGAGGTGGTATTCTTTAAAAAAGGTGACAGTTTAGAGAAAGGTATGAAAAAAACGTTTTCAGTTAAAATTGCCGGACCGGCAGGATACGGCATTATGGGGGCGGGTCGGATTTTGGGAGAGGCCCTTTCTTCTTTAGGCTTTTCTGTTGTTGTTTATCCGGAGTATCCTTCTCAAATCCGCGGTGGCGACAATGTTTCTTTAGTAACTTTTTCTTTGAAGAAGAAACTTGTTCCTTCTTTAAAGACAGATATTTTAGTAGCTTTTTCTCGCGAAAGTTTACTACTTCATTATAATGAAGTAGTAAAAGATGGTCTTTTGTTGGTTGATGAGGTGGTGGCAATAGAGAAGGTGGTGGCAATAAGGAAAGGGGGGGCAATAAAGATCCCCTTAACCCAAATAGCCCAAAGAACAATCGGGGATTCCCTTGCCAGAAACACGGTTGCCTTGGGGTTGATTTTTGGTATTTTGGGGTTGCCGGCTAAGGTTTTGGCAGAAGAAATTAAAGAGACTTTTTTAAAAAAAGGTAAGAAAGTTTACTTAGATAATCAAGCGGCGGCGCGGCAGGGGTATCAATTGGCGATTAAAGCAGGGCTTAAAAAGAAGAATTTGGGTGCTAATTTTTTTAAAACCCAAAAGAATAGTAATTCTTTTCTTTTTTCCGGTAACGATGCTATTTCTCAAGGAATTATTGATGCTCAATGCGGTTATGCAGCCATTTACCCAATGACACCAATTAATTCAATTTTAACAACTTTAGCTGCCAGTCAAAAGAAAACGGGAATGATTGTTTTTCGGCCCGAAGATGAGATTGCCGGGATTAATTCTGCCATCGGCGCTTCTTTTGCCGGTAGACGGGCAATGGTGGCCACTTCCGGGGGAGGGTTTTGCCTGATGGCCGAAGGTTTCGGTATGGCCGGGGCAGCAGAAACACCTTTGGTGGTTGTTGAAGGAATGCGCACCGGTCCTTCGACCGGAATGGCCACTTGGACTTCTCAAGAAGATTTGTTGTTTTTAGTTAATGTTGGCAATGGGGAATTTCCGCGAATAATTTTTGCTCCCGGTGATCCCGAGGAGGCTTATCAACTAACTTTTAGGGCTTTTAATTTAGCCGATATTTATCAATTGCCGGTGATAGTTTTAACGGATAAGTATTTATCGGAGAGTGCTTTCAGTGGTGCTAATTTGGGTTTTAGATCTTTGGGTTTAAAAATAGAGAGGGGAAAGAATATGGGAGACGGGGAAGAAAAAGATTATAAGCGATATGAGGATACCGCTGATGGTATTTCGCCGCGAGCAATCCCCGGCCAGACAGTGTTTTTAACTAATTCTTATGTTCATAATGAGAAAGGTTTTTCTATAGAAGATGGAAGGACAAGGGTAAAAATGAAGCAAAAGCTTTTTGAAAAATTGGAAAATTTTAAAGAGCCGGGAACAAAACTATATGGCTCTTTAAAATCGGATGTTACTTTTATTTCTTTTGGTTCAACCAAACATATAGTATTGGCGGCGATGGAAGGCTTGCGCCGGAGGGGGATAAAGGCTAACTTTCTTCACTTTTTCCGACCCTGGCCGTTTCCTAAAGAAGCCAAAAAAGTTTTACAAGAAGCAGAAAAAATTATTAGTGTGGAAAATAATAGCACTGGTCAGCTGGCGAGATTAATTAAGATGGAAACAGGGATAGAAATAAATCAGCAGATTTTAAAGGACGACGGGAGACCATTTTTTGAAGGGGAAATAGAAGGGAAATTAAAAGTCCAAAGTTAGAAATTGTATTTTGTATGTTGTATTAAGTATAGTGTATGGAAAATAATGTAAAATGCAAAAAAACATTGTTAAATTGCTACATTGTTACCTTGTTGTAGATTGAATGTAACCGTCATTCCCGCCTCGCCGACTAGGCGGGTCGGGAATCTATATTAATAGATTCTCTTAATAAGAAATACTTATTTTTATTGTTAAATTGTTGCCTTA
>PEZH01000031.1 GCA_002774085.1 Candidatus Shapirobacteria bacterium CG09_land_8_20_14_0_10_38_17
ACATAATAACCCCATACACTACACAACCTTAGTCCGCCAGCTGGCGGACAGAATGACGTCTATACTATATCTCACCCACAATACCTAATCTCATTATCCATTAGCCATTTATAATTTGCCACCTGTAATTTGTAACTTGTTTATGAATCTCCCCACTTCTTTCTCAAACCTTTCCCGACTAAATTTCTTAGACTGCTTTTGCAATTCCTTTTTATCCCACTTCATTTTATTAAAGCGATCAATTGCTTTCTTAATTGTCTTAACAGAAGTGTCATCTATTAAAATTCCCGTCTTCCCCTCAACTACCGACTCCCTAAAACCACCGCCATTAAAGGCAATTACCGGTGTTCCCGCCGCTTGTGCCTCCACAACGGTCATACCAAAATCTTCATCACGCGCTAAGGCAATAAATCCTTTTGCCTTAGTATATAGAGCTATCAAATCTTTATCAGAAACTCTACCTAAAAACTGAATATTTCTCCCCCCAATCTTGACCAACTTCTTCTCAATCTTAGAATAGCCGGCTGTCCCTCCGGCAATTTTAAGTTTTAAGTTTAACTCTTTCGCCACCGCCGCCGCTTCCTCCAAACCTTTAGCACCAACCAAACGAGAAACAATCAAAAAATAATCCTCTTTTTTTACCCCCTCACTACCTTTAATAAATTCCTCTACTGCTACCGGCGGATAAATTACTTGACTATCTTGGCGATAAAACTTTTCCACCCTTTCTTGCACATTTTGAGAATTAACTAGCCAATAATTCACTCTTTGAGCCGAATGAAAGTCAAAAAAACGCAAAAAATGATTAACCACTATCGCATAAAGTCTGACTAACCAATACTTCTGCCAATCAACACTGGTACGATAACCATACAAAAATCGCGGCGGGGTATGACAATAAGCAATAATTTTTGTTTTGGAGCTTACCCTAAACCCTCGGGCAATATAACTGGAGCAAGAAGTAATCACCAAATCAAAACCAGACAAGTCAATACTTCCCCAAATAAAAGGAAGCAAAAAACGCAAGGGGCTATATAGGTTTCCCCGCTTTATAAGCCAAGACCATTTACTTTCTAAAATCTCCCGATCGGAAAATTCTTTAGCAGCAACAGAATTAGTAACTTTAAAAGCGGTATAAATTGGCGCTTTGGGGTACATATCGGCCAAAACTCGTAAAACTCTTTCCGCTCCACCATATTCTTTTAGATAATCGTGAACTAAAGCAATACGCATAAAAATCAATAACTAATGGTCAATAATTAATGAATAATAAAATACTAGATATTAGATATTGTGGGTGAGATATAGACGTCATTCTGGCGTATCCAGAATCCTCCATTAGACGATTCTGGATGCCTCGCCGGCTAGGCGGGAATGACGGCTCTAACAAGGTAGCAATGTGCCTAAAGTTTCAGTTTTAAAAAAGTCCAATTTGTTTATCTCGTCTCTCTCCCCCCTTTTCCAATTCTTTCACCAACGACCGAAAACCTAATTTTTTAAAAACCGCCATCGTCGCTTCATTTCTCCAATCTTTTAATCGCCAATCCTTTATTTTTATCTTAAGAGGGATATTACATCTAATTTTTGCCAAATCTTGCGATAAATAAGCCGCTTTTTTTCCTTCTTTAAGTTTAGCTCTCAACGAAGCCGACTCAATCTTATCCAAACTACAATAAATATTATCTAAACTGCCAAACTTTTGTAACAACTTTACCGCCGTTTTAGGACCTATCCCCTCCACTCCAGGATAATTATCGGAATTATCACCCATCAATGCCTTGTAATCCACTACCTGGTCAGGCTTTATCTCTAAATATCTTTTAACATATTTTTCATCAATTATTTGGCTGTTACTCAATCCTTTTATGGGCATAAACAAATTAGTCTTTTTATCAACTAATTGCATCAAATCTCTGTCTCCAGTCACAATAATAATCTTTAAGCTTTGAATTTTGTCCGCCAGCTGGCGGATTGAACTTTGAACTACCGTGCCAATAACATCATCGGCCTCATAACCCTCCTTGGCCAAAAATTCTATCTTCATCGCCCGCAAAGCCTCTTTAACAATCTTAATTTGCCCTGCCAATTCTTCATCCATCTTTGGCCGCCTGATTTGATAACCAATAAACTTCTTATGACGAAAGGTTGGTTTGGGAGTATCAAAAGCTACTAGTAAATAACGAGGCTTAAAATCGGTAACAATCTTCAACAATATCCGGCAAAAACCATAGACGGCATTAACCAAAAAACCATTAGGGGCACTCAACAAGGGAATAGCATGATAAGCTCTATGCAAAATCGCATGACCATCAATGATAACTAATTTAGGCATTAACTTCTATCCACCTTCTTTTTACCAATAATCTTCTCAAACTGCTCCTGATCTAACGTCTCTTTTTGAAGTAATCCTCTGGCTAATTTATCCAAACTGGGACGATGAGCTTTAATAATCTTTTTTGCGTTTTCATAAGCTTGATCAATAATCTTTTTAATTTCCTTATCAATCTCCGCTTGCGTTACCGGAGAAATTTCCCGCCCACCAGCAATAAACTGCCCAAATTCCGTTTCTATTGACTGAGGACCAAAAGAAACCGGACCTAAGCTGCTCATACCAAAATCAACCACCATTTGTCGGGCTATTAAAGTAGCCTTATTAATATCATCAGATGCGCCGGTGGTCATTTCCGAAAAAACTAATTCCTCGGCTGCCCGACCACCCAAAATCACTGTCACTTGCTCTAAAAGTCTGGTTTTAGTCTCCTGGGTACGATCCCGAGAAGGAGGAATAAAAGTATGCCCTAAAGTTAACCCTCGCGCCACAATTGATACCCGACCCACCGGATCCATATGGGGTAAAAAATGGGTTACTAAGGCATGGCCGCCTTCATGATAAGCAGCTATTTCTCTTTCCCGCTTTGACTGTAGCCGTTTTCTCTCCGGCCCCAATTTAACTTTAGTAGCCGCCTCCTCTAAATCATCCATATTAATCGTTTCTCTCCTCTGTCTGGCCGCTAAAATCGCCGCTTCATTCAGCATATTCTCCAAATCCGCACCGGAAAAACCCACGGTGCGCTTGGCTATTTTTTGCCAATTAACACCCTTAGCAAACGGCTTGCCTCGAGCGTGAATTTTCAAAATTGCCTGCCGACCAACAATATCCGGCATATCCAAAACCACCCGCCGATCAAAGCGCCCCGGCCGAAGCAAAGCCACATCCAAAAGATCAGGCCTATTCGTCGCGCCAATAATCACCAAATTGTCATTGGGCGCAAATCCATCCATCTCCACTAACATCTGGTTTAGAGTCTGTTCCCGTTCATCATGACCGCCGGAAAAACCACCCAAAGAACGCGTTCGACCAATGCTTTCTATTTCATCAATAAAAATAATTGATGGCGCATGTTTTTTGGCAGTTTCAAATAAATCGCGCATTCGCGCCGATCCCACCCCCACTAACATTTCCATAAATTCCGAACCGGCCATTGAATAAAAAGGAACATTGGCTTCACCGGCCACCGCCCGCGCCAAAAGTGTCTTACCAGTGCCAGGAAGTCCCACTAAAAGAACTCCTTTAGGAGTGCGTGCCCCCAATTTTCTATATTTACCAGGGTGTTTAAGAAAATCAACTATTTCCATTAGTTCTTGTTTTGCCTCCTCAATACCAGCAACATTAGCAAAGGTAATGTCCTGCTTCCCCTTAAAAAATGGCTTTGCCCTTGATTTGCCAAAAGAAAAAACTGATTCCTGCGCTCCCCGCGCCTGCCTAAACATAATATAGAAAAATATCCCAATTAAAATTAAGGGAACAAAATTAATAAAAACATCAAGCCAGATTTTAGAAAATTCTTGATTAACTACTTTAATATCCAAGCTTGAAGGATTAATCGCCTCATTTTGCAAAATGGTTACTAAGCTATCTTGCGACTCCTTACGAGTTAGAGCCACTTTGTCATCTTTATAAAAAAGGGTAATTTGGTCTTCGGCGACCTCAATTCTCCCCACCTTATTTTCCTTAATATCGGCGATTGCCTGGGAAAGGGAAATCTCCAAATTCTTCTTTACATATACAGAGAAAGACCCAAAAATCCAAAATGCCAATAAAATTACTAAAACTCCGATTAAAATCTTCTGGGGATTAATTTTAATTTCCACTTTCTTAATTTTAACCGGCTGATTATTCGGCAAAACTTTCTCTAATTTTGGCTTTTTATTTTTTTGCTTAAACATAATCCTTGTATCTTTTAATTTCTAATTTCTAATTCTTAATTTCTAATCAATTTCTAATGCTTTAATTTTTAATTTCTTAATTTTTGACTATTAATCATCAGTCATTAGTCATTAATCATTCTTTTAACAATTCAACAATACAGCAATGTAACAATATATCTTTATTCTAATCCCATCTTTTCTTTTACTTCTCCAAGAGTTTTTTGAGCCTCTTGCCGCGCTTTTTGGTTACCTTTTTCTAAAATCTTCTCCACTAAATTTTTCTCTTTCTCAAATTTAGCGCGGCGAAACCTGATCGGATCCAAAAATACATTGATAGCTTTAGCCAACCGTTCCTTAACCTCCACATCTCCCACCTCACCGGCTTGATAGTGTTTTTTCAATTCCTCAACTTCTTCTTTATCTTGATTAAAGGCGTTATGATAAATAAAAACAGGATTACCCTTAATATGTCCGGGGTCAGTGGAGTGAATTCTGGTAGGATCAGTGTACATTCCCATCACTTTTTCCTTTACTTCTTTTTCACTATCGGAAAGATAGATACAATTTCCTAAAGATTTACTCATTTTAGCCTTGCCATCAAGCCCAGGCAGGGTAGGTACCTCGCCAATTAAAGTCTTAGGTTCCGGGAAAACCCGTCCATACATTTCGTTAAATTTATGGGCAATCTCTCGGGTTAACTCAATATGAGATTCCTGATCCTTACCCACGGGGACTAAATGAGCTTTAACCATCAAAATATCGGCTGCCTGTAAAACAGGGTAAGTTAAAAGACCCAAAGAAGGCTTGGTGATTTTAAGATCATGCATTACCTCTTTAAGAGTAGGCACCCGTTGGCAGCGGGGAACGGTGACCAACATTGAAAACAAAAGAGAGAGATAGGCCACTTCCGGTACTCGCGACTGACGATAGATAACACTTTTTTTAGGATCAATCCCTACCGATAAATAATCTAAAATTAAATGACGGACATTTTTATTTATTTGACCAATCTCTTTTTTGCCAGTCTTGGTTGTCAAAACATGAAGATCGGCAATAATAAAAAAACAATTATACTTATCCTGTAGTCTAACTCGATTAGCTAAAGTCCCAACATAGTGGCCTAAATGAAGTTTTCCCGTTGGCCGGTCACCGGTTAAAATTCGTTTTTTATCCATCGCTTTGGGTTAATTATAACACTGGAGAAGAGAAGAATCTATGAGTTATAAAAAAAACCCACGACCTTACGGTCGGGGTTTTGTGTTCCGCTTTGTGTCGCGCTTTGCGCGTTCATTAATATC
>PEZH01000007.1 GCA_002774085.1 Candidatus Shapirobacteria bacterium CG09_land_8_20_14_0_10_38_17
CGGGTTAGTAGTTCTTGTTCTTTATTCCCAGAAAGCGATCCGCCAGCCGGCGGATCCCCAGCCAGCCTAGCCGGCTAGGCTGGAATGACGATTAATTACCAATGAAAAAATTTAAAAAAATTAAATTTGATTGGATTATTTTAGGTAATATCATTTTCCTTACCGCTATTAGCCTTCTCCTTTTATTGGGAACCGGAGAAAATCTCTTCCAAGACCAATTAGTCAATGCCATCGTTGGTTTTAGCTTTTTTATTTTTTTCTCTTTTTTCCCTTATCAACTTTTGAAAAAAATCTCTTTTTTTTTACTAATCAGCTCTTTAATATTTTTATCGCTCCCTTTAATCTTAGGAGTAGCCACCCGCGGCGCTACCCGCTGGATTAACTTAGGCTCATTTTCTCTACAACCTTCAGAGATTATCAAGCCTTTTGCAATTTCTATCATTGCTAACCAAGGAGTATTATTATCATTTCTCCTCGCCCTTCCTTTTGCGATATTAATATTTATACAACCCGATTTAGGCAGTACCCTGTCTTTAATATGCGGTTTTGGAGGAGTTTGGATATCTAAGAGCGAAGCCAGAAAAAGTTTTTTAGCACTTTTAGTATTAGGCACTTTACTTCTTCCTATTCTTTGGCATTTTTTAGCTCCCTTTCAAAAAGAGCGTATTACCTCTTTCCTTCATCCTCAAAGCGATCCATTAGGTAGTAGCTATCAGTCCCTCCAGGCAATAATCACTGTCGGTTCAGGAAAAATTTTTGGGAGAGGATTAGGGCTGGGAACTCAAAGCCGATTAGCCTTCCTGCCAGAAAATCACAACGACTTAATTTTTGCTTCGCTGATCGAATCTTTCGGTTTGTTTGGGGGAATACTAATTTTGGCTTCTTACTGCTTGCTCCTTTGGCATTTAATTTCAATCGCTAAAAACAGCGAAGATGAATTCGGCCGTTTATTGACTTTAGGAATATTCTCGATGCTTTCAGGACAAATATTCATTAATATCGGTATGAACATGGGAATATTGCCAATCACTGGAATTACCCTCCCTCTCATTTCGTATGGAGGTTCATCTTATTTAGCCACGATGATTAGTTTAGGAATGTGTCATTCTGTCTTCCGCCAAAGCCGTCATTATCCCAGAGAATTAGATATTAAATAAAAAACCCACGACCTTACGGTTAGGGTTTTGTGTTCCGCTTTGTGTCGTGCTTCGCGCGTTTATTGATATCGCTTCATCTCCAACCTGTGGTTGGCCCGCCTAGCCGGCGAGGCTGGTCCGCCAGCTGGCGGATCGCTTTCTTGGAATAAGAATTGTTTAGTTGCCTCATCGGCGACCTGCCGAAGAGGCGGGAATTTAAGTGCAATTAGCCTCGCAAGGTGACTCCTTGCGAGGCTAAATCCGCCGGCTGGGGCGGATCCGCCAGCCAGCCCTGTACCGTTATGGTGCAGGGCTGGCGGACAGGATGATGGAAATATGTTATAATATTTTCACTATGAAAAATTACATTATTCTTCAAATGAATGGAAGCCAATATTTGACTTACGAAGGAGAAGAATTAGATATCGATAAAATAAAAGGTAAAGAAGGAGAAACAATTAAAATCAAGGACGTGCTGTTGGCAAAAACTGATGGTAAGGTGAAAATAGGCCAGCCAACATTATCAAAAAGCAGAGTAGAAGCCAAAATTATCAAACACTTTCAGGGCAATAAAATTCGTGTTGCTACTTATCGAGCCAAATCAAGATATCGACGTGTCAAGGGTTTTCGACCGCAACTAACAAGAATAAAAATTACTAAAATTGAAAGCTAAAAATTATCAATTTTTAATCATTAGTCATTTGAGCGTTGTTTGACATTTGAGTTTTGTCCGCCAGCGGGCGGATTGAACTTTTAATTATCTTATCTTGTCATTCTGGCTTACTTAGAACCAGATCTTAGACGATTCTGGATGCTCCGCCAGCCGGCGGACAGAATGACGGTTACGTTCAATCTACAACAATGTAACAATGTAGCAATTTAACAATGTTTTTTATTTGAGTTTTGAGTTTTTTAAAGTATGTCTAAAACAAAAGCGGGAGGAAAAACAAGACAAAAACCCCCCAGAGCGGGAAAGCGTTTAGGAGTTAAAACAGGTCAGGGGAAAACAGTCAAGCCGGGCAATATTTTAATCCGCCAACGGGGAAGCAAAATTCATCCCGGCCAGGGGGTAAGTATGGGCCGCGATTTTACTATTTTTGCCACAACTATAGGCACGGTTAATTTTCACCAAAAACACGGCAAAAAAATAATCGAAGTTATTGCCCAATGAGCAAAACAATCACGGAAATCCCTATTGATAACCTTCAACCCAACCCTCTTCAACCGCGAGGAGTAATTACTCCGGAATCGCTTACTGATTTAATTGAATCTATTCGCCAACACGGAATTGTAGAACCGCTAATAGTCGCCAAGACCCCGGCCGGATATCAGATTATTGCCGGTGAACGGCGCTGGCGGTCAGCAAAAATTTTAGGCTTAAAAACAGTCCCGATAATTATCCGCAAAACTACCCCCAGACAAATGTTAGAATTAGCTTTAATTGAGAATGTCCAACGAGAAAACTTAAATCCTTTAGAAAGAGCTAAAGCCTTTCAGCAATTAGAAGAAGAATTTGATTTGAGTTTAGGAGAAATCTCTAAAAAAATTAGCAAAAGTATGGCTTATATTTCCAATTCTATTCGTCTTCTTGCTTTACCCGATGCCGTCAAGGATGGCCTCCTCTCAGGATTAATCTCCGAAGGCCACGCTCGCGCTATTGCCGGTCTTGAGAATAATCAAAAAATTATCAATATCTACAAGCAAATATTAAAAGAAAAGGGGTCAGTGCGCCGCGCAGAAGAATTAACCCGACTGGCCAAAAATCAATCTCCTCAACCACCGGCTGCCAACCGCCCCCAAAAAATGATTAAAGGATATGAAAAAATAAGTAATAAAATTAAAAATAGTTTAGATGATTCAGAGGCGACTAAAGTCGCTATTTCTCGTTCTCGCTCCCAAACCAAAATTACCATCACTTTTCAGGGAGGAATCGAGGAAACCGAAAAAAAATTAAATAAATTTTACCGAAAATTTACTATTGAGAAGCTAAACCCACAGAATCAGGAGGCCAATAACGAATCCAGGCTCGACCAATAATTGCTTCTTTATTAATTAAACCAAAGTCGCGACCATCACGAGAACCGCTGCGATTATCACCTAAAACTAAATAATAATGGTCAGAAATTGGCGTTGGTTTTCCTTCAGAAAGAAAGCTACCCTCTCGGGTGATAGTATTAAGAGGCAAGTAATCCTCCTCAAGCCTCTGACCATTAATATAAATATAATTGCCACGAAGCTCCACTGTTTCACCGGGTAAACCCACAATTCGTTTGATATACTCACATTCTATTGCCGCACACACTTCACTCGGAGGAGCCTTAAAAATAATCACATCACCACGCTGAGGTTCGCGAAACCGATAAGTAACCTTTTCAGACAAAATAAAATCACGATTGTTAAAGTTAGGGAACATTGACATCCCACTAACCTGATGGGGACGAAAAAGAAAAAGGTAAATTAAAACAAAAATAGAGAGAGCAAAGGTAATACTCTGGATAACCTCCAAAAATACCCGCCAAATTTTCTTAAGCATATTTTTATTATATAACTCCTATTTTCATCTGGCAAGGAGAAAATATGGTAAAATTATTGCATTGGACTCGTAGCTCAGCTGGCAGAGCACACGATTCACATTCGTGGGGTCAGAGGTTCGAATCCTCTCGAGTCCACCTATCCTTTATTGAATTAAGACCTTACTATTTCTTCCCAAAAAGTAACCTTGACGAGCCGAAAGATAAGCCGGATAAGAATCTCCGGAAGACTCTTTCAAACTTTTTTGCGCTAAAGAAAAATCAAAAGCCGCCGGCAAAGAAAATTCTTCTCCCAAATGTTCTATATCAGAATAAGAAACAACAGCTAAATTATCAACAATTTCTTGGGCATCCCTAAAATTTAATTCCGCTTCCTTGCCGGCCAGTACCCGCGGTTTATTTTGAGCCAAAGCTTTCAAATAAACGGCAATACTATCTAACTGACTGTTTACTTTCTGAATATCTGAATTAATCCGCCCACTTTTATATAATGAAGCAGTTAAGTTCCTAATTTGATAAATGTATTCCCAAGATTTTTCTAAATTAATAGGAATTAAGTTCTTTAAATTATCTAATTTTTGTACCAATAAGCTATTTTGATCCATCTCTACTCTTAGGCTCTCAATTAATTCATTTAATGGCAATTCTCCTGCCAACACCTGAACATCTTTTAACCTTTCCTGATTAGTATCGGGATTAAATCTAATTAAAAACGTGTCCTTTTCTCCAGGATTAGTTAAGCCTCGATAATCATCCCAATTTGACTGCTCGTCACTTATTTGTCCAACAGTTAACGTATATTCACCCTTCTCATCGCCGACAACATTGACTGAGTATTCCTTATCTACTTGAGGATTGGCAATGATTATTAATTTCAACTTACCGTCATCTTCCCCTAAAAAAACATCATCCTTGGGCAGGTTGGCTACCTCTAAATGAGCGGGCGAATGAAGATAAAAAGCCAAATAATCTTGGGCATCTTCTTGAAAATCAGCGCCTGAAGTTGATTCAAGATCAAGCTCTCCCATAATTTTAGAAATCGCCTCGTCTTCAGAAACTATCTCGCGGTGACCTAACTCAAAACCGAAAGCAGAAAGAGAAGCTTCGGGATAAGCGCTAAGAACAGAAACAGTGCCATCGCCACCGTCTTCACCATTGCTCTCATACCCTTTCTCTACCGGCTTACCATACTCCCAATTACCTAAAACCCTGTCTATCCAAGAAAGATCTTTAGTGATTGTCAACCAACGAAGCGTAGGCTGGTTTTTACCATAAATAACATAGGGAGTCGTTTCGGGAAAAATACTAAAAGGAGCCCAATTTGCCAGCAAATTATTTTGAGGATAATCATCAGGACTAAACTGAATAACCTGGCCATCATTAATCTTAAGATAAGAGAAAATGGGCAAGAAGTCTTTTGTGGAAGGAGCAATTTCGCGCACGGTTTCCTTTCTGGTTTCTCCTAACTGACGCTTAATATTTAAAAAAATTTCAAGGGCAACCCTGTTGACAAAACCCTTTTTCCAAATTTCTCCCCCTTCCCAAGCGCCATAAGCCTCCGGCACGCCAAGATGAGGACTACCAACAGTAACCATTTTATCAACCAAGCAATTCTCACCATATTTTTCTTCAAGGCAACCCCGCGCCACCAAACCCCCCATTGAGTGACCAATGATATTTACCTTACCGGTAGGGGAATTTTTGGCAATATCATTAATAAAATCATGCAATTTCTTGGCACTACTATCTATTGAATCGAGCCAATTATAATAAAAAACAAAGAGGTTTTTACCTTCTTCATAGCCATTATATTCTAATGTATTTATTAAATTATCATAAACATGGGCTCCGGGAACCATCTGCCAGCCATTAGGATCATCTTGACCCAAAAACATTTCCTGAAAATTTATCGACGCCCCATGGCCAG
>PEZH01000030.1 GCA_002774085.1 Candidatus Shapirobacteria bacterium CG09_land_8_20_14_0_10_38_17
GGGCTTTGCCCGTGGGAATCTATATTTATTATCTTATGCTAAAGACCAACATTAGCCCTAAAAGGCCAGTGGATTTGGGTGATACTAAACCATTGGGGGAATTGGTTAAAGAAGAGGTAGGAGAAATTGTTCGGGAAGCAGAGTCGCAAATAACCGGTGCTAAAGAACCTGACGAAGAGAAAAAAAGAGTTGAGGTGGAGGAAAAAGAACAAGAACAATTGGCGGCGGCACGGCGGCGATTAAAAGAAATCAGGGAGGAGTCAGCGGCGGCGAGGCAGGGGATACTTCAAGAACAGGAAGAAAATCGTCGGGTGAGAGAAGAAGGAATAGGAGATATAAAAAGAGAAAAGGAGAAGTCTTCTTTTATAGCGCCTCATTTGCCTCCCGAAACTGCCTCTAAGCCTAAAAGCCATTTGCCTCCCCAAGTTGGGGTGGAAAAAAGAACGAGAAGGTAGTCTCCTCTGTGCTATACTGAACCTATATGAAGGCGCTTCGTCTTTACAATACTCTTACTCGTCAAAAAGAATTGTTTAAACCGCTTTTTCCCCCAAAGGTGCGAATTTATACCTGTGGTCCAACGGTTTATGATCATACCCACTTAGGTCATATGCGCACCTATACCAATACTGATATTTTGGTTCGTGTTCTTAAATATTTTAATTATCAGCCTTATCAGGTAATGAATATTACCGATGTGGGGCATCTTTTAGGCGATCGTGATTTAGGAGAAGATAAAATGGAAAAGGCGGCACGGAAGGAGAAAAAAGACGCTTGGGAAATTGCCGATAAATATAGCGAAGAATTTTTCTTGGTAATGAAGAAACTAAATATTGGCAAAGCGGATGTTGTTTCTAAGGCTACCGATAATATCTCCCCAATGATTTTGTTGGTGCAGGAGTTAGAGCGTCGCGGCTTTACTTATAAAACTGATGACGGAATTTATTTTGATACCGCGAAATTATCCGATTACGGTAAATTAGCTCATATGCCCCGAGAAAAATTGGTAGAAGGGGCGCGGATAGAGCCTAACCCCCAAAAACATAATTCTACTGATTTTGCTCTTTGGAAATTTACTCCGAAAGGAACTCATCGTCAGATGGAGTGGGTGAGTCCTTGGTATGAAAAAAGCTTCCCTGGCTGGCACATCGAATGTTCAGCAATGGCAATGCGACATTTATCTAATTGTTTTGTGGGAAAAAAGTTCTATCCCCAACGTTTTGAAACAATTGATATTCATACCGGTGGTGTTGACCATATTGCGGTTCATCACACTAATGAAATTGCCCAAGTAGAGGCGGCGACGGAGAAAAAATTTGTTAATTACTGGATGCATAGTGAGTTTTTGCAGGTGGATGGGAAAAAAATGAGTAAAAGTTTGGGTAATTTTTATACTCTTTTTGATTTGGAGAGTAGGGGATATAAAGATTTAATGCCCTTAAGATATTTGTTTTTAAATACTCATTATCGGAAGAAGATGAATTTTACTTGGAAAGCTTTATCAGGGGCGGAGGTTGCTTATGAAAATATTGTCAGAGATCTTAGTTTTTTGCCTGATCAGATATGGGCTTTAAGGTTGGCAAATAAGAGAGTGGGTGCGAGGAGGGGAAATAATAGCGATAGAAATAAAGAGAAATATTATCTTGCCGAGTTTGCTGATAAATTAGCCAATGATTTGAATATGCCCCAAGCAATTGCCGTTCTTCATAAGGTCTTAAACGATAATTCTTTACCGCCTCTTTCAGAAAAAAAAATAATTGCCAATTTTGATCTGGTTTTGGGCTTAAAATTATTAGAAAGAGCCGAGGCAATCCGCCAATCAAGAGAAAAAAAGCTTCCCGCGAAAGTTGCTTTTTTGATTAAGGAAAGAGAAGTATTGCGGGAAAAAGAGAAATGGGTAGAGGCAGATAAAATAAGAAAGGAGATTAAAAAGTTAGGTTATAAAATTGAAGACACGCCTGAAGGAGCAAAGATAACAGTTAAGAAAACTCGATCCGCCAGCTGGCGGACAAAACTCAAACCCGCCGAAGAGGTGGGAAATTAAGATTGCTTGTGATGCCTGAAGCGCGAGGCGTTTGATACGTAGCTTAGCGACCCAAACGATTCAAACGCTTAAAACAATTCCCACGATCTTTTAATACTTTATTATCAGTTTACTACGATACTACGTAGTATCGTAGTAACTAGAAGAATTATTGATTGTTTATTCGGATAATGGAACCGCAGATTGTTTATCAAGATAACTTTCTCTTGATTTTAAATAAGCCGCCTAATTGGGTGGTCAATAGAGCGCGGACGACTAAAAATAGACAAACAATACAGGATTGGCTTGAAAATAATTTTTCCCGCCTTAGCGGGATCCCGCTTTGGCGGGAAAAATTTCGGTCGGGGATTGTCCATCGTTTGGATAAAGATACTAGTGGTGTTCTTTTAGTAGCTAAGGACAAAGAAACATTTGAGAATTTGCAGGCGCAGTTTAAGAAGCGTCAAATTATGAAGGAATATCAGGCTTTAGTTCACGGCGTATTACCATTGTCTGATAAAATAATTGCTTCTGTTGGTCGTTTACCTTGGGCACGCAAGAAATTTGGTGTTCTGCCCGGTGGTCGAGCGGCGGAGACAGGGTTTAAACGAATAGGTATTTTTGAAAAAGATGGTGAGAAATTTTCTTTAGTTCGGGTTTCTCCTAAAACCGGTCGCACTCATCAAATTAGGATTCATTTTCGCTATTTAGGTTATCCTTTAGTAACTGATTTTACCTATGGTGGGAGAAAAAGATCAAGAAATGATCAAAAATGGTGCTCGCGTATTTTTCTTCATGCCCGAAAAATTGGTTTTTTCCATCCCCAAAACGGAAAATGGCAAGAATGCGAAGTAGAATTGCCCAAAGATTTAAAAGATGTTTTAAAGATTTTAGAGCCAATAGTAAATAACATATCATAAGGTATCAGGTAAAATTTATGATAAAATAAGGGGTAGAAAAGTGGAGAGGAATTATTATTTATAGTAATTAAAAATTGTTACTATGTCTGGACATTCTAAGTGGGCAACTATTAAACATCAAAAGGGCATTAAAGATAAGGCGCGGGGGCAAATCTTTTCTAAATTTTCAAAGGCGATTAGTGTTGCCGTTGCCGAAGGAGGGGGAGAAGAAAATCCTAATAAAAATTTCAAATTGAGATTGGCGATTGAGAAAGCTAAGGAAGTCAATATGCCCAAAAGCAATATTGAACGGGCAATTGAAAAGGGGATGGGAGGTAAAGGCAAAGAAAGATTAATTTCTGTGCGTTTTGAAGGGTATGGCCCAGGCGGAGTGGGAATAATTATTGATGCGGTTACCGATAATCGTCAACGGACGATTCAGGAGATTAAGAGTATTTTTGAAAAGGGTGGGGGATCGTTAGCTACTCCCGGGGCGGTTGCTTATAATTTTGTTTCTCGGGGGCAAATTTTAGTTAAGAAGAAAGAAAAAGAAGAAGAGCAAATATTGGCTCTGATGGACATTGATGGCGTTGAGGATGTAGATAAGGAAGAGGGGGTAATAAAAGTATCAACTGGAGGAAAAGAGTTGGCATTGGTAAGAGAAGTAATTTTGAGTCAAAATTTTGAAATCATTTCTTCTTCGTTGTTGATGGTTCCCCAAAGTTTATTTTCGGTTGAAAATTCGGAAAGAATGCAAAAAATAATTGATTTTTTAGAACAAATAGAAAATCATCAAGATGTTCAGGATGTTTTTACTAATCTTGATACCTCTTCATAAATATGTTTTCTTTGGTGAGGAAAAAAATTCGTTTAAGTAAACGGGCGCGATTTGTTTTTAGCGCTTTTGTTTTGGGGATAGGTCTCCTTTTTATTCAATCGATTTCTTTTTCTTGGCGCTATTTGGCGGTAGGACTTTGGTCGGTTTTGGCTTTACCCCTATGCCTTTGGTCATTGCGAGAAGGACTAACATTTAAATTTGAATGGTTTATTACCCCTATTTTGCCTGTTTTTTTCTGCGCTAGCGTTGCTCTTTTTTATTTTCTTTTTCCTCAGTCTCTTATTTATCAAATTTCAATTTTTCTTTTTCTCTCTTTTGGGATATATATTATTTTATTATCCGAAAATATTTTTACTGTCGCCACTTTACGGACGATTGCTCTTTTGCGAGCCGCTCAGGCGGTAGGTTTTTTACTTACTCTTTTAACTGTCTTTTTTCTCTATAATACCGTTTTTTCTTTTTATTTATTCCCTTGGTGGAATGCAGTTTTGGTTTTCTTTATTTCTTTCCCTTTGTTTTTGCAATCTCTTTGGACAATTAATTTGGACCAGAAAATAGATACAAAAGTTCTGCTTTTTACTGTTATTCTTTCTTTGGTAGTCGCTCAGTTAGCTTTGATAGTATCGCTTTTGCCGGTTAATGTTTTGACTGGTTCGCTTTTTTTGACCTGTGCCTCTTATGTATTATTGGGAATGGTTAGTGCGGAGATTTCGGGTCGGCTCTTCCAAAAGACTATCCGCGAATATTTGGTTGTGGGCGGATTGATGTTTTTGGCTCTTTTATTGACTACTTCGTGGACAGGATGAGAATAAGTTAAAAGTCTAATCCGCCGGCTGGCGGAGACTCAAGAATCCGCCGATAGACGATTCTGGACAAGCCAGAATGACGATTGATAATTAAAAATTTATTTTTAGTTTTAATATTTTGTTTTAACATTTTGGGTTTTAGTTTTAAGCTATCAATGGGAGAGGGGAGTAGCACAAAATTTTCGTGGTTATTATCCTATAGTTGATAATAGCCCTATAGTTTTAGTTATTGATTTTCACAAGAATTAATGCTCCTTTTTCACGGTTTTATCAATCTTCAAAGAAGAGTGCTAAATACTAATAGTAATTGAGTCTTTACTTTTAACTTTGGGCTTTGGGCTTATCTTGTCATTCTGTCCGCCAGCTGGCGGATCCCCAGAATGACGGTATAGAAATTTAGCGTTATAGCAATATTGATATGATAAGCTTTGATATAGTTAACCTTTTTCTTGGGGAAAACTTTTACTTCCCCATCTTAAAGAGAAATTTATCCTTAACCCTTTAGAAGAATTAATTTATTATTTAATGGGTTAGCTTTTATTTAATTTTATAAAATTTTTTGGTAATGTTGATGATACTTACCTTTTGATTAATTTTGCTGTCCTTTTTAACTTTCTTTCATTTCGTTGGCCATCTTAAGTTATTAGTCGGTACCCGTATTTTTCGGTTAGTGAATTGGCAAGAAGAAAAAAAGAAGAGAATAATGAAAGGGGATTTATATATGTTTATTGTTTTCCGGCCGTTTTAGGGGTATTTAGTGAAGTTGTTGCTTTAAGTTTATTTTTTTCTTGACATTGGTTTGTTTTTGATTTATACTTGAATTAGTTAGACTGAGTATAATATCCCTTACACTCAGTTGAAGGGGAAAAATTTTTCTTGGCTCTCCCCTTCTAAAAACTTTTGACTTTCAACTTTTAATTTTTAATTTATTTTTTTTATGTTGTCAAAATTAGACGATTTTTTGCTTTGTCTTAAAACCAATAACTACTCGACGGAGACGATTTACAATTATGAGCGCGATCTCAATGTCTTTAGCCGATTTTTAGACGACTCCCCTACCCCTTCTTTTAGCAAGATAGACAAGAGAACTATTGATCAATATAAGGCCTATTTGATTTCTCGTGACCGAAAAACACCAATTAAGGCCGAAAATGGGGCAAAATTATCATCTTCAAGCGTTAATCGGATGCTCTCTTCGCTGCGTGGTTATTTACGATATTTAGTGGATCGAGACGAACCAGTGCCAATACCTCCGGAGGTGATTAAATTGGTGAAGACAGAAAGGCGTCATCCTCATGTGGCGGAGTTAAAAGATTTAATCAAGATTATTGAGGCCCCTTTAGTTTTAGAGAAAGACCAACGGGTGGGCTTGCGTAATAGAACTATTTTAGAAGTTTTGTTTTCTACCGGTATGAGAATTTCTGAACTTTGTCATCTTAATCGTGTTGATATCGACGGTACGGGAAAGATTTTCATTATGGGGAAAGGGAAAAAAGAGCGCTTTGTTTATTTGACGGCAAGAGCTAAGGCAATTTTAGAGCGATATTTGAATACCCGGGAGGATGCTTGCCCCGCTCTTTTTATCCCCTACTCTGGCCTTAATGTCAATTCTCAAAAAAGAAGAATTTCTCCCAATTATATTGAGATGAAAATTAAACAATACCGGGAGAAATTAAAGATTAATATTCCCATTAGTCCTCATTCACTGCGCCACGGTTTTGCTACCTATTTGGCGGAGAATGGCGCCAGTCCGGCGGCGATTCAGATTCTTTTAGGCCATGAGTCTTTAGACACGACCACTCGCTATGTTCATGCTTCAGATCATTTTGCCCAAGAAACTCATCGTCGCTTTCATCCCCTGAAGAAGATAGATAAAGAAGGTTAGAATTGGCAGAATAAAAGTACTTCGGTCTTCTATTCCTTAGTGCTTTTTTGAAGAGCGGTGATTGAGGTAACGCTGTCGTTAGTGGTAGCAAAACGCATTAGAATTACTCCTTGGGTGTTGCGTCCTAAAACAGGAATGTTGCGTAAAGGAAGTTTGATGATATGAGCTTTTTTGGAAGTGATTATTAACATTTTATTGTTTTGATTAACTAATTTTGCCGCCACGACCGGACCGGTTTTTGGGTTAATTTTTGCTAATTTTACTCCCCTGCCATTGCGATGTTGGACGGGAAAAGCTTTGATATCAGTTTGTTTGCCTAATCCATTTTTGGTAACCATCAAAAGGCGACGGAAAAATTTTTTCCGTTTGTCTTGGGGTTGAGGAGCTTGGTGAGGGAAAACAATCATTCCTATGACCTGATCGTTTTTTGTTAATCTGATGCCGGCTACCCCCATCGTATCTCTGGCAGTAGGTCGGATTTCTGATTGATGAAAGCGGATAGATTGGCCTTGAGCGGTGGCTAATAAAATATCGTCTTGGATCTTGACTATTTTAGCCCAACAGAGCTGGTCGTCTTTTTTTAATTTGATGGCAATTAAGCCGTTGGTGCGAATTTTAGCAAACTGGGAAAGTTTGGTTTTTTTGATATTTCCTTTTTTTGTCGCTAAGACTAAATATTGCTTTTCTTTGGCGGTATCGTTTAAGATTAAAGTTGCCTCCACTTTCTCGTCGGGATCAATATCAATGAGATTGACGATTGCTTTTCCTTTTGCTTGTCGGTTACTTTCGGGAATGTCAAAAACGCGACAGGAAAAAACACGGCCTTGGTCGGTGAAAAAAAGAATTTGTTTGTGAGTATGAGCGGTGATTAGCCTTTTAATTTGGTCTTCTTCTTTGGTGGTCATTCCGGTTACTCCCTGGCCACCGCGGCGTTGGCTTTTATAGCTTTCCCTGCTGACACGCTTAATATAGTTTTCTTTAGTGATAGTGATAATAGTTGGTTCGTTGGGGACGAGGTCTTTTTCAGAAAATTCACCCGGCAGATGGGCAAAAACTTGGGTGCGTCTTTTATCTCCATAATTTTCAATAAGTGAATTAAGTTCTTTTTCAATTATTATCAGGATTTTTTGGGGATGAGTTAACAGATTAATTAAATGATCAATTTCTTTCATAATTTGCTTATATTCTTCTTCGATTTTTTGTCTTTCTAATTGGGAAAGTCTTTTTAATTGCATTTCTAAAATAGCATCGGCTTGAATTGCCGATAAACCAAAATTTTTCATTAAATTTTGGCGAGCGATTTCTGTGTTTTTTGATTTTTTGATGGTTTCAATAACTGCGTCCAGATTGTCTAAAGCAATTTTTAATCCTTCCAAGATATGGGCTCGAGCTTTAGCTTTTTTAAGATTGAAAATAATTCGTCGGGTGATAATTTCCTGTCGATGCTCAACATAAAGAGAAAGAATTTGCTTTAACCTTAATGTTTGCGGCATACCATCAACCAAGGCGACAAAATTAGCCGGAAAAGAAGTTTCTAAGGCTGTTTTTTTAAAAAGATTGTTTAGAATAGCTTGCGGTTTGGCATTGCGTTGTAAATCTAAAACAATTCGTATTCCCTGGCGATCCGATTCGTCTCGCAAATCGATTACTCCCTTAATTTTTTGTTCTCGGGCTAATTGAGCGATTGTGGCTACTAATTGAGCCTTGTTAACTTGATATGGCAATTCACGGATGATAATAACAAAACGGTTTTTTTTAGTTTCTTCAATTTCCGCCTTGCCCCGGATGAGGATTTTTCCTCGACCGCTTTGATAGGTATTTTTAATTTCTTCTCGGCCGTAAATAGCACCGGCAGTAGGAAAGTCAGGGCCCTTAATATAGTTAAGAATCTCTTCTAAAGATATATCGCTATCAAAAACAGGTATATATTGTTTAATTTTTTTAGGTTTACTATTAAGAAGTTGGTTGATTAATAATTTTTCTTTTAATGGCTTATTATTTAGCAGTTTTCCTCTTTTAATCATAGCAATGGCGGCTTGGCAAACTTCAGTTAAGTTATGGGGAGGAATTTTGGTGGCCATACCAACGGCAATCCCTTCCGCTCCCATCAATAAAAGGTTGGGAAGGAGAGCGGGTAAATATTGGGGTTCTTGAAGAGTGGTGTCAAAATTAGCGGTGAAGGGAATGGTTTCTTTGTCTAAGTCACTGAGCATTTCTTGGGAAATTTTTGCCAAGCGGACTTCAGTATAACGCATTGCCGCGGCCGAATCGCCGTCGATGGAGCCGAAATTTCCCTGCCCTTGTAATAATGGATAACGCATAGAAAAATTTTGTGCTAAACGGACTAAGGCTTCGTATATTGAGGCATCGCCGTGGGGATGATATTTTCCTAAAACTTCGCCGACTACTTTGGCGCTTTTGGAGAAGTTAGTTCTACCCAAAATTCCCATCTGCTGCATGGCGAAAAGAATACGCCGGTGAACTGGTTTTAGCCCATCGCGAACATCCGGTAAAGCTCGAGCAACAATAACAGACATCGCATAATCTAAGTAAGATTTTTTAGTCTCTTTACTGATAGAAACGAGCTTGGTTTTACCGATAGGATTAGGCATAATAATATAATTAATAATTTTTAATTCTTAATTCTTAATTTTTATTGAATTTTTAATGAATAAATTTCTAATGTTTGAAAATTTGAAAATTAGTTAGAAATTAATAATTAGAAATTAGTAATTTTATTTATATATCCAATTTTGCCATTTTGGCGTTGACCTGAATAAAATGCCGTCTGGGAGGGACCTCTTTACCAAAAAGCATATCAAATGTTCTGTCTGCGTCTTGTTCATTTTCTATTTCAACTTTTTTTAAGGTGCGATTTTTAGGATCCATAGTAGTTGCCCAAAGTTGTTCAGGGTTCATTTCTCCTAATCCTTTATAACGTTGGATTTTTATTTTACTGTTGTTAGCTTGACGGACAAGATTATCTTTATCGGCGTCTGTATAAACATATTGTGGTTTTTTATTAATGGTAATTTTATAAAGCGGGGGTTGGGCAATGTAAAGATAACCGTTTTTAATAATATAAGGGAGATGGCGGAAGAAAAAAGTTAGCAGCAGGGCGGCGATATGTTCTCCGTCAACATCGGCATCGGTCATAATAATCACTCGATGATAGCGTAATTTTTCCGGTCTCTGGGTTTCTCCTATTCCCATTCCTAAAGCAAAAATAAGATTTTTTAATTCTTTAAATTTAATGATCTTTTCTAAATGTGCTTTTTCGGTGTTAAGTAACTTGCCTCTTAATGGGAAAATTGCTTGGTATTTGCGATCACGACCCTGTTTGGCGCTGTTATGAACGAAAATACCCGTGGCTAAGGCGAAATTGTGGGTTTTCTCAACTTCTAAGTCGTAAACATCAATTTGTTTTTTTAAGGGAATAATTTTTTTAATTTTATGGTTATATTTTTGGACAGCTTCATAAGTGGCTTTTTGATTACCATTAAGAAATCTTTGGCAGAAAGTAGTTAGTTTAAGAAGATTTTTGTTATTAGCTAATATTCTTTCTTTGTCATAGTTGTTAAGATGACCGTCCTTATCATAAATTTTTCTTAAGAAAGCGATAGTATGTTGATAATATGTTTTATTATAGGCGATTTGTCTTTTTTGCCTAAACTCATTGCTCCACTGTTCTTTAGTTTTTTGGCTTCGCCATAATAGTAATTTAGTGTCTTGCCATTGTCGTTTGGCCATTAAAGAGAATTCTTTTCTTTTTTCTGGATGATTTTCAAAATATATTTTAGTCCGTTCTGCCTGATTTTTTCTGTTATCCTCTTTACTCCAGTATTCTTTTTGGATTCTATTCAATTGTTTGTTGTTTGTTTTTCTATATAGTGGAGAATTTTGATAGAAAGTTAAGAATCTATTGCCCATATAGGCTTTATATTCTTTATTTTCCCATTGTTTTTTAGCTCTGTCACTGAGCATTTTTCTCATTTTGGGGGTGGTCATTATCGCTCTAATTTTTTCTCTAAATTCTGGAGTTTGGTGTAGTCTTTTTATTTTTTCTTCACTCATTTGTTTAATATTGTCGGGATTATTGTTTAGTTTATTAAAATCAATATGATGCTTATGGAAACCTTTAGTGTTTGAGTAAATGTTATGTTCAAAGTTATATTTATCAGCTAAAAGATGAGTGAAAATCCACTTTTTGTTCCAACGGGGGTCTAGGACCATCTCGTAGCCTTCAATGGTAATTCTTTCTCCTCTTTGGGAATATTTTTTATAAAGGGGCATTAGGGAATCTTGGGGAGTTAGTTTTGAGGCTTTTTTGTAATGGCCATTTCTTAACATAAATGGATGGTCAGGGGTACAAATGATTTCTTTTTTATTATCTAAGATTATTTTTATAACTTCAGCATTACTCTTGGTTTTTCTAACGTTTTTAATTAGCTCAATGCCGATAGAGCCGTCATCTTTGATGGTATAACAATAATTCTTTTTACCCGCACTTTCTTCTTGTTTCAAAGTTTCAAAAGTTGCGCTTCTTCCGTCAGCTAAGGCAACTTTAGTATTTTTAGAAAAACAGCCTCCGGCAGAATCGCCTTCCACAATATAAAGCTCACTCAGGGACGGATCTTTACTTTGGCAATCGGCCAATTTACCGGGGAGAGAACTATCGTACAGAGCTCCTTTTCGTAATACTGCCTCGCGAGCTGCCTTGGCGGCTTTGCGAGCCCGGGCGCCGATATTTACCTTTTCAATAATTTTTCGAGCTTCTTGGGGATGTTCTTCGAAAAAAATGTCCAGGCCCTCTTTAACCATACGGTTGACAAAAACGCCCGCCTCTTTATTATTTAATTTTGTTTTGGTTTGAGATTCAAATTGAATTTTATCAGTAGGTATTTTGGTATAAATAACTGCCGATAAACCTTCTTTAGTATCAGCGCCGGTGAAATTTTCTTGAGGGGTAATAAGTTTCTCACGATGGGCATATTCATTGATAGCTCGAGTTAGGCCAGAGTGAAAACCGCTGACATGAGTGCCTCCATCTGGGGTAGGAATAACATTGACAAAGGATTGGATGTTTTCTTCGATATCATCTATATATTGGCAGGATATTTCTGCTTCTCCGATTTTAGGATCGCTTTTTTTAAAATAAATTGGTTGGCTAATTAATCTTTTCCCTCGGTTGGTGTGTTTTAGGAGGGAGTGAATACCTCCTTCAAAATAAAAATGTTTTTCTTGGTTGTTGCCTAAGTTGTAAAGGTGAATGAAAAGTTTAGGAATTAGATAGGCGCGGATTCGTGCCGATCGCTCTATGGTGAGATATCTCCAGGTAAGTTTACCAAAGACTTTCGGGTCGGGTAAGAATATAGTTTTGGTACCTGTTTTGGGGCCGTTGGGAGGAAGGGCGGCTTCAATTACTTTGGTAGTGGGTTTGCCATAAGCATATTCTTGATAATAAAGATGACGATCGCGTCTTACTTCAACACGCATTTTTTTGGATAAGGCATTGACGACACTGGCGCCAACACCGTGTAAGCCACCAGAGACCTTGTAAATATCGCCTTGAAATTTTGCTCCGGCGTGGAGTTTAGTCATCGCCACCTCTAAGGCTGATGGTCCCGAAGAGTGTTTTTGGACGGGAATACCCCGGCCGTCATCCTGAACCTCTGCCCAATTATCTTTTTTAATGGTTACCCAAATGTTCTTGGCGGTGCCGCTAAGGGCTTCATCAATAGAGTTGTCAATTATTTCTGTTAAAAGGTGATGAAAGCCGTGGATATCAGTGGCACCGATAAACATTCCCGGCCGGCGGCGTACCGGATCAATCCCTTCTAAAATTTGAATTTTCTCCGCTGTATAATCTTTTTTAGACATAAATGCACAAGTTAAAAATTTAAGGTTTAAAGTTAAAAGTTAAAAGTCTAAAGTCAAAAATGAAGGTAAAATAAGCGCATAAAAATAATGAATATTTTCTTACTACATTATATTATACCAGGTTTTGAAAACTAAAAATTAATTAAATAATCGTCATTCTTCTCCGCCAGCTGGCGGAGAAGAATCCCATTTTATTTGTCTTATATGTCCTATTTGTCCTATTCGTCCTATCTTTCTTATTTGTCCTATTCGTCCTATCTGCCCTATCAGATTTGGAAATTAGTCGCCTCATCGGCGAGGCTGGTAATCTGCCGGCGAGGCGGACCCGCCCTTTTGGCGGGTTTGTCATTTATCATTAGTCATTTAGCATTTAACAGTAGATATTCTATCACCAATCGGGGGTTGACATTGGCTTCTAACATTTTTTCCGCTTGATTAATTTTTGCCAGGGTTTTCCAGGCCTGATTGTCTCCCTGCCTTAATTGTTGGTGATGAAAATTCCTTTGTATTTTTAGCCATCGTTGAGCCTCATCTTTGTTTTTCCCTATTTTATAAGATAGTGTTATTTTTTCGTTAATGGGCAGATTGAGGACATTTTTTTTATATTTTGATTCTTTTTCTTTGAGGAGGATGAGCGGTAAGCGGATTATTTGGCAACGGGAAGTTATGGTGGAAAGAAGCAAATTGATATTTTGAGTGGTGAGGATTATTATTGAGTTTTTCGGTGGTTCTTCTAAGATTTTTAAGAATGCGTTTTGGGCAGGAATAGTAAGATTTTCTGCTTTTTTGATTAAAACAATTTTTTTAAGAGCTTGGTAGGGTTTTTTTTGGAGCCATATTTGAAGATGACGAACAGCGTTGATGCTAATTTTCTTTTCCTCATCTAAGATATAGGTATCGGGGTCGTTTTGGAAAGAAGAGTAGTGGATATATTTTTGGCGAATTTTCAACGCCTCCCCTACCCTACTTTTTCCGTTACCTCCGGTAATAATAATAGAAGACAGCATATAAATTTCTAATTTCTAATTTCTCACCCCTGTCATTCCCGACCTGATTAGGGTTCACTGTTCCTTGTCATTCCCGGCATAACCAAAGAATCTGGTCCTCACTGTCATTCCCGGCATAACCAGCCTAAGCCGGCTAGGCGGGTCGGGAATCCAGCATCCACTGTCATTCCCGATCTAACCGGGAATCTATATTAATAGATTCTCTTAATAATAAATACTTATTTTTATAAATATCACCCG
>PEZH01000004.1 GCA_002774085.1 Candidatus Shapirobacteria bacterium CG09_land_8_20_14_0_10_38_17
AAACTTTCCCTTTATAGTGTCCTTTCATCTTTTTCTTTTAAGCCTTAGAATTCTTTAGCAATTAAACAATTTAACAGGGCAACAATGTTTCTTTAGTTTTTAATAAGATTATGGTAACCGAAGATGAATATAACGCCGTTTGGATTTCTCATTCTTCAATTAGCGATTTTTTAAAGTGTCCCCGAGCTTATTTTTTGAAAAACGTTTATAAAGATCCCCAAACTGGTCATAAGATTCAATTGATGACGCCGCCTTTAGCCTTAGGCCAAGCAGTTCATGAGGTTTTGGAATCGCTTTCCCGCCTGCCTAAAGATAGACGGTTTGATGAATCGTTGATAACTAAGTTTGAAAAAGCTTGGCAGAAAATTAGTGGTGAGAAAGGGGGATTTGTTGGTGACGAAGTGGAGAACCGGTATAAAAATCGGGGAAGGGAGATGCTTGAACGGGTAGCTAAGAATCCCGGGCCGTTTAAGAATTTGGCGGTTAAGATGAAGATGGATTTACCTCATTTTTGGCTTTCAAAAAAGGATAATATCATTTTATGCGGGAAAATTGATTGGTTGGAGTACTTGCCGAACAAAAATGGCGTTCATATTATTGACTTTAAAACCGGTAGGAGTAATGAGGAATCTCAATCGCTTCAACTGCCAATTTATTATCTACTGGCTCAGAATTGCCAGAATTATTCGGTTTTAAAGGTTAGCTATTGGTATTTAGATCACGCTGATGAGCCGGAAAATGTGTCCTTGCCTGATTTGGAAAAGGCGCGAGAAAAGATTTTAAAGATCGCTAAGGAAATTAAGCTGGCTCGGCAATTAGAACGGTTTGAGTGTCCCGATAGAGAGGAGGGTTGTTCTGCTTGTCGGCCAATGGAAGCGGTTTTAAGGGGAGAGGGAAGATTAGTTAATGTTGATGAGTTTAATCGGGATATTTATGTTCTTCCTCAACCTTCTTTAGATGATGGTCGGGAAAGCACGATTTTTTAGTTTCTAACACCTATACTTTGAATTAGGTTCAGATACGGGCTTAGATGACGTTAAAAATCTAAACTATTAAGAAAGTTTCTAAATAGACTAAGATTTTCTTCTTTATCTTGGAGGATAGGGAAAATCTCATTTAAGCGGGGATTTTCAAGACGGAGGGAAGCTCCTTTTTCCATAATCTCTCGAAAAATCTTGCCAGTGTGAAGATTAATGTTTTGATATTCATTTTGGTCATTTGACCAAAGTATACCCACATCTTTTGCATTATCAACAAATTCGGGCAGAAAATATTCTATTTCTTTTTGATTACCTATTTCAAATCCGCTAAAAAAGGCTGACTCGATAACAAGAATTTCTAAGGGATAGAGAAACTTATTAGCTTTGAATATTCCCTGATTAAAGCCATCAGCGAGAGTCTCTATGGTATAAACAGCGAAATTTTCTTGCCATCCCCGATCTACTTCTTTTTCTAAAATCTCATATATTTCCACCAGGCGGAGGTCTAAAGAGTTAAATTGTTTTAGGTATTCTTTTGGATTGTCAGGGGTTAGTTCAGGCAATGACAAAAAGGATCTTAAAATTGGGTATCTTTTTAATATCTTTTTTCTGCTTTCTGTGCTAAAGTAGTGTCTCTCTTCTGATGAATGTGACGCGTTTTCTTTCGCCATATGATTATTGCCTGGTCTGCTCTTAGGTAACATTGTTATTATATAATAAAATTATTTTTATTCCCAGAAAGCGATCCGCCCGCTGGCGGGCCAGCCTCGCCGGCTAGGCGGGCCAGCCACAGGTTGGAGATGAAGCGATATCAATAGGCGCGAAGCGCAACACAAAGCGGAACATAAAATACCGACCGTAAGGTCGTGGGTTTTTATTTCAAGTTATAGGATTAAAATGATTATTGTTGCCAATTTTTGTTATACTAAGAGTGATGATTTTAGGAATTGATCCCGGCTTGGCGCATTGTGGTTGGGCGATTATTAAACCCAACGGTGACTCTAATCAATTAGTATCTTGTGGTTGTGTTGAAACAAAGAAAGGTGAAGATTTTGCCAAGCGGTTGGCGCAAATATATAATCAGATTAAGGAATTGTGCCGGCGATATAAAATAGAAGAATTGGCGGTTGAGTCAATATTTTTTGCTAAAAATATGAAAACAGCAATAAATATTGCCCAAGTTATCGGGACAGTTAAGGTAGCGGCGCAAAATTCTAAAACGACAGTTTTTGAGTATACCCCCCTACAAGTTAAAATGGCGATTACCGGTTATGGTCGAGCCGATAAGAAGCAAATTACTAAAATGATAGGAGAAAGCTTGGAGAAGAAAGAGGTTATTGGTAATAATCACGCCGCTGATGCGGCCGCAATTGCCCTAACGCATATTTTTACCAGCCTCGCCGGCTAGGCGGGCCATCAGAAGATAAATGATGTGGGAATATAAATTTTTAAAAAACAATGATTAGCAGTTTAACGGGGATAGTTAATTATAAGGAAGGACAAGTGGTGGAATTGTTGGTGGGCGATATCAGCTTTTCCGTGTGGATACCTTTAGCTTTGGTAGCGCGTTTAGAATTGGGTGAGAAAATAACTCTTTTTACTAATTTAGTGGTTGGGGAAAAACTTTTAGAATTATATGGATTTGGGAACAGAGGTGATATCAGTATCTTTAAGATGTTAATTTCTGTAGCTGGAGTGGGCCCGAAAACGGCCTTGATGATATTTAACCAAAAATCAGGGGAAGAAATTAAAGAGGCAATTGATAAAGCCGATGTCGATTTTTTCTTAGGAGTTAAGGGGATTGGTAAAAAGACGGCCCAAAGGCTAATTGTTGATTTACGGTCGGTTTTAGATAGAATAAAGCTACAGGAAAAGAAAAAGGTTCGGGAAAGGGCCGGTATTGTTTATGACGCTTTGCTTCAATTAGGTTTTAGCCAACAAGAAATTGATTTGGTTATTCCCAAATTGCCTAAAACGGGAAGCGATGAGGAAAAAATTAGTCAAGCGCTGAAATTGTTATCGGAAAAATGAAAAAGAAAGACAGCTCTATTTATTCTGATTCTGATTTTAATTTGTTGAGGCCTAAGTTTTTGAAGGATTTTATTGGTCAAGATGATTTAAAAAAACAGTTAAGAATTTTTATTGCCGCCGCTTTAGGAAGAAAAGAACCCTTAGAGCACGTTTTGTTTTATGGTCCTCCCGGGTTGGGGAAAACTACTTTAGCGGGTATTTTAGCCCAAGAAATGGGGACGGGAATTAGGATTACTTCCGG
The DNA here is from genome assembly GCA_002774085.1 of Candidatus Shapirobacteria bacterium CG09_land_8_20_14_0_10_38_17. GTDB lineage: Bacteria > Patescibacteriota > Microgenomatia > 0-14-0-10-38-17 > 0-14-0-10-38-17 > 0-14-0-10-38-17. The sequence continues at coordinate 3,253 of PEZH01000004.1, forward strand.
TCCCGCCTTATCACGAGCTGGCGATTTAGCTTCAATTTTGACTAACTTAAAAGAGGGGGATATTTTATTTATTGATGAAATTCACCGTTTGAATAAGGTAGTTGAAGAGACTTTATATCCGGCAATGGAAGATTACGCCTTGAATATTATTATTGGCAAAGGCCCTTCGGCTCACTCTATTCGATTGAAGATGAAAAAATTTACTATTGTGGGGGCGACGACGCGAATAGGTTTGATTTCTTCGCCGATGAGAGATCGTTTTGGTTTTGTTTATAAGCTTGACTTTTATCAGCCCCAAAGTTTGGCACAGATTGTTTTAAATTCCGCTCGAATTTTAAAGATTGATATTGATAAAGAGGGCGCGTTGGAAATTGCCCGGCGATCGCGGGGGACGCCGCGGATTGCCAACCGCCTTTTAAAACGGGCCAGAGATTTCGCTCAAATTAAAGAAAAGGGAATAATTGATATTAATTGTGCTAAACATGCTCTTGAAAGTTTAGATGTTGATGGATTAGGTTTAAACGATGTTGACAGAAAACTTTTAGAATTAATTTTAAAAAGTTACAAAGGGGGACCGGTGGGAATTGATAATTTAGCGGCTGGTTTGATTGAAGACGTGGGAACAATCGTTGATGTTTATGAACCGTATTTAATGAAATTAGGATTTTTAAAAAGAACGCCCCGAGGGCGGGTGATTACCGAGGCAGGAAAAAAGCATTTAGGAGAGAAAGGAGCTTTGCAACCAAAATTAGTTTGATTAAGATAGAAACTCAAAATAAAGAGATATTGTTACATCGTTAAGGTCGTCATTCCCGCCTAGCTGGCGAGGCTGGCTGGGGATCCGCCGGCTTGGCGGATCCGCCAGCTGGCGGAGCATCCAGAATCAATCAGAAGATTCTGGACCCTGTACCATTCGATACAGGGCTAGAGCAAGCCAGAATGACGAGGAAAAATATTGTTACATTGTTAAATTGTTAAATTGTTAAAGTCGTCATTCTGGTAACTCTGGCTTGCCCAGAGGTATCCAGAATCATAGGCGGGAG
>PEZH01000025.1:0-1296 GCA_002774085.1 Candidatus Shapirobacteria bacterium CG09_land_8_20_14_0_10_38_17
CAGAAGATCCTTTTGTTAACCCGGCGCGCTTAAATGATAACGCTTCTCCGGATACTGACGCCCGCGAACAAATAGACCATATTAAAACTCAAGCAATTGAAAAGGTAATCAGGAGACAAATAATCCAAATCCGCAAGGCCTTAACACGAATTAAAATTGGTAAATATGGTCTTTGCGAAAAGTGTGGAGAAATGATTGATACTGACCGATTAATGGTTTACCCCGAAGCCACTCTTTGCGTTAAATGTCAAAAGAAGGAAAATGAATAGTGGCTCAAAATGGATACTTATTATGACTTTTATGATTACCACTATTATTGGCAAAATCGTCAATACGAAAATCAAGCAGAAAAGATTGCTCTCCAGAAACTTTTTAAATTAATTCCTCAAAAAAAGAAAAAGAATATCTTAGACGTTGGCGCCGGCTTTGGCCGCCACACCCTTCTATACGCGCCCCTTTTTAAAAAAGTTATTCTTTTAGAACCATCTCTAAAGCTTCTCCAAGAAGCCAAAAAAAACCTAAAAAACCTTTCTAATCTTACCTTCAAAAGAGGAACAGCCCAAAAGCTTCCTTACCCAGAGCAAAGCGTTAACACCGTTTTGATGATTCGAGTTATCCATCACCTTAATAATCTTTCTCCCATCTTCCAAGAAATATCAAGGGTTCTCGTTCCCAATGGCACCCTAATATTAGAATTTGCCAACAAAACACACTTTAAAGCAAAAACAAAAGCCATAATATCCGGTAATTTAACATTTCTCAATAACCTTGCTCCCGTTGATCAACGGTCAAGAAAAAACATTAAAGAGAGGAGTATTCTTTTCCTCAATCATCACCCTAAAGCAATAGAGAAAAACTTGCAAGAAAACAACCTGAAAATCATCAAGAAACTATCGGTATCTAATTTCCGCTCACCAACTTTGAAAAAAATCCTTCCCATCAACTGTCTTCTTTTTTTAGAAAAAATTACCCAATCTATTTTGGCTCCCTTAAACTTCGGTCCCTCAATATTTTTGTTAGCGAGAAAGACAAATCGTTAAATTTTTTAAATCAGAGGTCCAAAAATATAGATACCCACGGTTGTAACCTGTGGTTCTCTGTCGCTTCAGTACTCTTATAGAATAAAGTACCTCTTCTATAATAAAAAGCGCCTCTCCTATAACAAAAAAATACTTCTTCTATAACAAAAAGTATACTTCAATATATTGAAGCGAAATTAGGACATACGGTACCGTATGTCCGTGAATATTTTCCTTCTTTTTATTCCAAGAAAGCCGAAAACAACCCTACATCAGT
>PEZH01000025.1:1372-4172 GCA_002774085.1 Candidatus Shapirobacteria bacterium CG09_land_8_20_14_0_10_38_17
CCAAGAAAGCGATCCGCCAGCTGGCGGACCAACCATCAGGTTGGAGATGAAGCGATATCAATAAACGCGCGAAGCGCGACACAAAGCGGAACACAAAACCCCGACCGTAAGGTCGTGGGTTTTTTATTTTTGGGGTTTGTCCGCCAGCCCTGCACCATAACGGTACAAGGCCAGCTGGCGGATTTGAGCCTTGAGTTTGACTTCTTTATTCCATCTCTCCCATAAATTGCCGCACCCCAAAGGCCCAGGAGCCATCAGAAAGGGGAGTGTATTTACTCATTATTTGTTCCGGGGTCACTAGACCTTGATTTAGATAATCCTCACGCAAACCGCGAGATACTGTTTCAATTGCCTCCTCCCAATTAGAGAACCCCAAAGTACCCTGGCTATGAACCCCCCATCCCCAAGCATTATAAGAGTTTTGGGGGATTTTCTTGCCCAAATTTGATTCTTGCTGGGCAATAGCCACTAACAAGCGATAGTCTAAATTATATTTTTGAGAAGTTTGAAAAATAAAATCCGCATATGGTTCTAAGGGCGAATTATATTTAGCCAAATATTGACCGATGATTATCGGCCGAGCCTCGGTGCCAATAACATCAAATGAAAAATCTCCTCCCTCAGCAGGAAGAGCAGTATAAAGCTGAAGAGAAGGTAAGGTTTTTTTATCTAAAGATAAGTCACCAGGCGAAAAAAAACTAAAAGTAAAAATAGCCAGAAATAAACTAATCGGTGTCAAAATCAAGAACAAACCCAAAAGAACGAATTTAAAAAAGAAAGAGTTAAGTTTTGTCATTACCGATGTTATGTTCTTACAATAGTAAAATTTAACATCCTTGTCAAGCCGTGTTATTATATGAATATACAATGAGTAAAACATATAAAAGTAAAAAACGCAAAAAAACAGAAATTTTAGGCTACCGCACCGCTGACTTTTTCAAAAAGAAAGCGGCTGTTCCTAAAATGCCTAAGTCTATTTATCGAGTTCAACAGCATAAGGTCTAAAAAATGTCATTATCATCACTTAAAAGGCTCCCCGACAATACGATCGAAATCTTGACAACAGTAACTTCAGATAAGGTAGAAGAGGAGCATAAGCAAATATTAACTCAATTACAAAAAACCACCGAATTAGCTGGCTTTCGTAAAGGAAAAGCTCCTCGATCGCAAGTTGAAAAAACTGTTGGTAAAGAAAAGGTTTACAATGAAACTGCCAAAAATCTCATCCCAAAAATTTACTCTCAACTAATTCAAGAACATCAACTCCATCCTATAATTAACCCTAAAATAGAGCTTATTTCCGCTCAAGAAGGCAAGGATTGGCAAATAAAGTTTACTGTCTGTGAAACGCCAACAGTTAATCTTGGTAATTATAAAGAAGAAATTAAAAAAATCACCGCTAAAAATAAAATTTGGACACCCGAAAAAGAAGAACAATCCCCAAAAGAAGATAAAAAAAACAAAACAGAAGAAAAAACACAAGAAATTATTAAGGCACTTCTAAGAAATGTTAAAATTGCCATTCCCCAAATATTAATTGAAAATGAGGTTAATCAAAAATTAGCCTCTTTAATTGAAAAAACAGAAAAATTAGGATTAACCTTAGACCAATATTTAAATTCTTTAGGAAAAACGGCCGAGCAAATTAAAAAAGAATATCAAAAAGAAAGCCAAGATAACTGGCATTTAGAATTAACTCTCAATAAAATCGCCGACCAAGAAAAAATCACCGTTGATAATGAAGAGATTGATAAAATTATTGCCGATTCTAAAAACGAAAAAGAAAAAGAAAATTTATCCCATCAACGTTATATGTTAGCCTTTATATTGAAACAGCGAAAAACTCTTGAATTCCTACAAAACTTATAGTACAATAAAGAAAGTTTGTTTCCTGCCCAGGCCAAATTATGGCAATAAGTAAAAAACCAATGGGCGCTCAAAAATCATCCTCGAACCAAGTTTCCAATAAACTTAATGAGCCCTTCCGCTCTTTGGGCCAAAGCATCGCCCAAAATTTTAAAAATGAGGCATATCAAATCCCTCAAGAAATAGTAAGACAAATTACCGGTCAAGAAAATAATGAAAAGGAATTGCATCCCGGCGAAGCTATTAACCCCCAAGAAGAAAACAAACAAGTTTTCAACCAAGAATCAATAGTAGCCAAATATTATCAAGGGCAATTAGAAAAAGAAAAATTTCTCCGAACAAAAGAAGGACAAGAAATTAAAATAAGAATCCAAGCACTGCGGGAAGAAATTGTTAAAATTGTTAAAAGCGCCCAAGAATTAAAACAAACGGCAGCAATCACTGCTATTCAGGAAATTCCCAATCCCGGTAAATATCATCTAAGTCTCTTAGAGAATCTAATTCTGTTTTTATCCAATCTCCGGCAGAAAATAGAGGAAAGTGATACTTGGCTTTCTGCTTTTAATCAACGCAGCAAAAAACGCCACTATTTTTGGGGACAAGTCAAAAAATCGGGCGCTAAATTCCTCTTATCTTCCGACCGCACTCCGGCAACCCAAACAGGATAATATAATTACAAAATGGCCAATAAAGAGCTTGACACTTTTAGCTATCACAGGGGTCAATTAGAAATCAGTATCGATGGTATAGGTGAAGATGGCACGCCTTGTTGGTGGAGTGGCTTTGATAAAATTAAAGGTACTTTTTGGGGAACAACTAAAAAGCCAAATGTGAACCAACCAAATAAAACATGAATAAGTTAAGATACATTTGCGACATTAGTTGTCATTCTGACGAAAGCCAGAATCATCTGAAGACGATCCTGAATCAAGTT
>PEZH01000018.1 GCA_002774085.1 Candidatus Shapirobacteria bacterium CG09_land_8_20_14_0_10_38_17
TTCACTTCGTTCACACCAACCCCATGAGTGGGGTTATCATGTTCACTTCGTTCACACCAACCCCATGGGGTCGGAAGAAAAAACGCACTGCATTTTTTCTTTAATAAATTCATTGATAAAGCTTCAGGTTTTTAAATGGAATTAATGCCAATATCACTGCTTCAACATAATATCTCGTTCTATCCAGAACATCATTCGTTAAAATACCAACCGCTCCGTTCTTTTGCTTAGAGTTTTTCCTGCCAAAGACAATATCATCAGCATCACCAAGTTCTTTTCCCTTATTAACCAAATCAACCACTTCTTTAGGTAGAAAAAATGTTCCCGTTTTCGCTTTTCCAACGACATTTTTTGATTTAATCACCACCCAAGCAAATGTTTCCATCTCTCCGCTTATCTTCTCAACCCCACCCTCAATCCCTACCCAATAATCAGCCCCTTTCACAACTTTATAGGCATTATCGGCTCTGCTATTAGCCCCCGCCATTGTTTCTCGATCACCGATAGGTTGATTAGACACACCGGAAGGAACAAGAACCCCCTTGAACTTGAAAGCTTCATTGGGAAACATTTTCCTAAAACCAATTCTTACCGCCCTAATCTTAACCGGATTTTTTGAGGCAATGATTACTCTTTTCATTCCTCACTAAGTTTTAAAAAATGTTTTCTGTGGGTGGAGATGGATTTGAACCATCGAAACCTCGTGTTTATAAGACACGCGCTCTAACCGCTGAGCTATCCACCCCAACAATAATATGTATTATAACAAAACCTTAAGCTCTATGATTATAATAATCAGCTGTCGCCTTAAGCGACATTATAATTCTTTCCTTAAGTCTGACATTTCCTACACAAACCCCACAAGTGCCATGACCAAAACCCTTATGGGTGAGATTCTCTCTTTTGCTTTTCTTAATATAGGGCTTAGCAAACTGACTTCGAGAAATATTAAGTTCTTTACTCCAAAAATCTAATTCTCTTTTAATATTCATATCTTGATACAAATGAACATAAATTTTTATCTTTCCTTTAGGAATTCTTAAGATCTTTGTCAACCAATAAGTAAAGAATTTAACAATCTCTGGGTCGGTATTATTTAGGCTAACTGAACTAGTTAAGCTTTTTACCCCCTCTCCCCAATAAAGAAAAAGACCAGCTAAAAGTAACTCTTTCCAAGAAAGTGGTAATAACTTTTTCTTTTCCTCATCATAACAAACAGCTAAACGCTTATCTTTTTTTGCCTGCATTGTTTTTCTGAATTTTTCTATACGAACTCCGCTTAAATCCCGAAGGGTTCTTACTCGCTCTTCACTTAACGGATACCCTCTCAACCATAAACTTAGAGTACTTTTACTCACATTCAGCTCTTTCTTAATCTGACTATAGCTTTTGCCTTGTTTGCGCAACTTTATAGCTTTTTGATGCTCCTTCAGTTTAGCCATAAAAGAACTAATGAATAATAATTGTATAAATACAATTCAATAGTATATAAATTTTGGGGTGGCTCAAGGAGAAAAATTAAGAGTAGCGCTCTACCACTGAGCTACAGGCGCGTTGGGAATATTATACCAAAAGGGGGGTGTAAAACCACTACAGCCTTGCTCTTCGAGTAACCTCCGCCTCCACCAATGCCCTATCCCGACCGTATTTTAATCGCGAGAGTTCCTTAATGGTCTCCGCCAATTTTAAATTCTCCAATACTCTTTCTTGCGCCATATCCTTAACTAAATCCAGAGAAAAAGGAGGAACCGGTTCATTATTAACAATTGTTTTAGCATAAGCGTTAAACCGTTCAATATTTAAAAGGTCGTTTTCCGAAAAAACAGGCTGAAATTCGTGTTGCAAATAAGAAGCATCCGCTACGCCCACCCGAAAGGCAAGCAGGGTACCTACATTACCAAAAATGGCGTTTTTTATCTCCTCCTCCATTTGACCAATAAACTGATTAGCCACTGTCAAATCAAGACGATACTTGCGTGCTTCTGATAAGATTTGAGCAAAATCGGGAGTAGCAAAATTTTGAAACTCATCAACATAAAGATAAAAATCCCGCCGTTTTTCTTCAGAAACATCCTGACGGCTCATGGCGGCAATTAAAATTTTGGGTACCAAAACTAAACCCAAAAAACTGGAGTTCTCCTCACCGATCCGCCCTTTAGCTAAGTTAATCAACAAAATTTTTCCCTGATCCATTACTTGACGAAAATCAAAAGCCGATTTTGATTGACCGATAATGTTACGCATCATCGTATCGGTGACAAAACGACCAAATTTAGAAACAATATAATCCAAAACCTCACTCTTATGAAAATCGGCTGTTTGGGCAATTTGATCGGTCCAATAACGTCTTACCATTGGATTGGTTACTTTGGGAAGAAGTTGTTGGACAAAAGAAGAATCAGTTAAAACCCGCACCACCTCCACAAAAGTCGCCCCGGGTTCAACCATCACCGTGAGCATTGCATTACGAATGGCATGCTCAAAACGAGGGCCGATTATCCCTGTTTTATAGGGATCGTAAAGCTTATACATTAAATTGATAATTGAAGAGGCAACAAAGTTTTTCTGTTCTTCGGTATGAGCTTCAAGCAAATTTAATCCCATTGGCCGAGTGGTGTCAGAAGGATCAAAATAAATAACATCCTCTGCTCGCTCAGGCGGAATTCTCGGTAAGATCTTCTCAATCGTATCGTGGGGATCAATAAAACAAACCCCCCGGCCTTCATTAATATCTTGCAAAATCATTTGTTTTAAAAGTTCTGATTTTCCGGTGCCGGTTTTACCAATAATATAAATATGGCGGCGGCGGTCATCTTCAGATAAACAAACAGGACGAACCTGCCCTCGATAAGCACTCTTACCCAAATAAAGACCATTCATTGGCACTTGAGGAGGAACAGGAGCACGCTTGGCATTTAGCCAATAAATATTGGGAGTTTCAATTGTTTTATTAGGAAAATGAAAGAGAGTCGCCAATTCTTCAGTATTTAAAATAATCCGGTTGAATGGGAAAATAGAAAAGGATTGGAAGCGATAGATAAAGTTCATCATAAAGGCATGTTTCAACCAGGTTCTTTTTCCTGAAAAACCATTCTGATCAGAGGCAAATTGAGAAAAAGCACTTTTAATATTAGATAAGTGAGACTCTGCTTCTTTTTTAGTCTGCGAACAAACCACTACTCTTATTTCTACCTCAAATCCTAATTTAGAACACTTATCCTCAATTTTCTCCATTATTTTAGAATCCATCTTAAAACTAGCTTTCTGGGGGTCGGCTTCTGTTTTCTTGGTCCGACTGAGATACTCATGCCCCATCTTTTGCCAGCGATTTTTAACAGGAGTAGCTAAGATTTGTATTGCCGCTCCCTCCCCTTCGCCCAGTTTGGAGAGGGTAGAAGTAACCGAGGAAAGAGGATCGACCGGAAAATCTTTATAAGCTTTGATAGGATAAAAAGGGGAATTCTTAAATTGAAAATGAGTATAAGCAACCTTACCGTTTTTGGAGAAAATATTATATTCATCGGCCGGCTTTACCACCGACCGAGGATAAAAAGCGTAAATTTGACGCTCAACTAAATCTTGAGAGGTCCGAGGAATACAAACATAAAAACGAATATCTTCAGAGCGTCCCACTACCTCCAAAGAAAAATAAGCTTGAGGTTTTAAAAAGGAAAAATGTCCCCCTTTTTTTAAAGAATAAAGACTTTGAAAAAGTTGCTCGGCGGCATCAATTTTAATTTCATTATCTCGCGGCAAAACTACTTGCAAAAGTACCATATTCAACGATCGCTCTTCACGGTTTCTTTCTCGCCACCAAATAAAAAGCAAATATCCTAAGAAAACAAAAATACCCAAACAAATAAGGATAACTACTCCTGAAAACAAGTAGTGAATCAATAAAGAAACTAAATCATTAAAATTATCAATGGGAGACATTATTATGAATTTCTAACTTCTAATTCTTAATTTATAATCAAATTTCAAATATTAAAATCCCTGCCGGCAGGCAAGGCAAAATTCAGATCCTAAGACGATTCTGGTCCACCAGCTGGCGGATTACCAGCCTCGCCGACTAGGCGGGCCAGAATGACAGGTTTAGCCTCGCAAGGTGACTCCTTGCGAGGCTAACCGGCGGATTACCAGCCAGCCTCGCCGGCTAGGCGGGAATGACAGGCTGGTAGCAATGTAACAATTTAACAATGTAGCAAT
>PEZH01000022.1 GCA_002774085.1 Candidatus Shapirobacteria bacterium CG09_land_8_20_14_0_10_38_17
ATCTTTCTGACGATTCCGAATCAAGTATTATTTTTTTCTGAAAGGAAAAACCTTGTCAAAGAAAAAGGAGGAATGTCGCCAATGTCCTTGACTTATACACCCCTTTGACAAATTGAAAAAAAGTCCCTATACTAAAATTATTCATGCCTGCCAAAAAAAGAGAAATCTCTTTACTATTAGAAGAAAAAAAAGGCTTCCCCGGAACTATTGAGAGAATTACCGAGTGGCTTATTAATATCGGCCGCTGGATTATTGTCTTTACCGAGCTAATTGTCATCCTCTCTTTTCTTTCCCGTTTTTGGCTTGATCAACGTGTCGCCAATCTTTATGATCAAACAGTGCAAAAAATAGCTATCATTGAAGCGGCGGCTGACTTTGAAAAAGAATTCCGTTCTTTAAACCAACGATTAGATCAAACCAATACCCTCCAAAGTCAAAATCAAGATCAAAGCGAAATCTTAGAAAATATTATCGCCATTCTCCCACCAGAAATTAGCCTCAAATCAATAAAAATTAATGGTGATCAAGGAGGAGTTGAGTTTATCATTCTCTCCCCCAAAGAAAGTACTTTCATTACTCTTTTCCAAAACCTTATCCTCACTCCTCTTTTTAGCGAAGTAGAAATTGCTAACGTTTCTACTCGAACCTTAGGATTAGAAACAGAACTATCTATTAAAGCAAAATTAGCCCTAAAACAAAAATGATTAATTTTTCATCTTCTTACCGAGGATTTTTAACTAAAATACCTCAACCCATAAGAGAAAAGGGTAAAGACTACGCTTCAGTCACAGCAGCAATTTTTCTAACTGCATTCCTAGTCATCTTTGCTATCAAGCCCGCGGTAATCACCATCGCCGGATTATTAGGAGAAATCAAAGCCGAAGAAAAAGCCAACAAAAAACTTCAGCAAAAAATAGATCAAATCATCACCGCTCAAATTGCTTATACCCAAGTGTACGACCAATTAGCTCTAATTGACCAGGCTTTACCGGAAAACCCCCAATTTGCCCCCTTAATCCAACAAATAGAAGCGCAACGAATCCTGACCAATTTAGAATTAACGGATTTAAATTACTCCTCTATTGTCTTAACCGGTAAAAGCGAACAAAAAACAGAAAAAGAATCCAACCCCCAAGAAATCAACTTTTCCGCTAGTATGCAAGGCCATTATCCCGACTTTAAAAACTTCTTAAAAGAAAATTTTAATTATAGACGGATTATCCATATCAACAGTCTTGATATCCAACAACCTCAAAGCCAGCAAGAAGAAATAAATAGCCTAATCATTTCCTTAAAAGGTACGGCTTTTTACTCAGATAATGACTAAAAAAAGAAAATTAAATCAGGATCTTTTAATCATTTCCATTCTTACTCTTATAACTGCTCTTGTTTGGGTGGGTGCTAATGCTTACCATAATTTTGTGGCCAAAAAAACTGCCACTGTTAAAAAAGAACTGTTAATACCATTAAAGCCAGAGATAAACCAAAAACTAATTACCGACTTAGAAAAAAAGAAGCACTTAAGTGAGGAAGAGCTAACTCAAATCCTCTCTCAAACCCAAAAAGCTACTCCTTCAGCTATTCCAACAGAAAATGCCACCCCTACACCAGCAACCGCTTCTTCCTCACCAGCAACAGAAACAGCGGAAGAAGCAACTAATACTCCTGGGCTATGAAAACTAAAACCATTCCCACTATTTTGGGTTTATTAGTAACCGTCGTCACCACCATTTTAGGAGGATACCTGATTGAAAAAACAAAAGGGCCTATCAATGTTAGTGCCCAAGAAAAACCTCTATCGGTCAAAATCACCAATATAACCAATCGTTCTTTCGTTGTTTCCTGGTATACTCAAAGTCCCACCTTAGGATATATAAAAATAGATAACAACAAGCTTTTTTGGGACCAGCGTGACCAGGGCGGAAGTCAACCTGACAATTATTTTACTCATCATATTATCGTCAATGACTTACAACCAAAAACTCAATATTCCTTTACGATCTTTTCCGGCGACAAACCATACCAAGACAATAGTTTTAAAACCCAAACCGCTCCCCTTAATTCTAATCCCTCCCCCGAGGCCGATTTAGCCTTCGGTATTATTTTAGATCAACAAAAAAACCCACTACCGGGAGTTTTAGTTTTTCTCTCTATTGCCAATGCCACCCCTCTTTCGTCAATAACTAACAAATCCGGCAACTGGTCTATTTCGCTGGGAACCGCCTATAAAAAAGACCTATCCGGGTTTATCACCTACGATAAAAATAATCAAATCATAGAAATCACCGCCGTATCTACTCCCAATCTAAGCGCTACCGCCATCACCAACACGGGCAACGATCACCCCGTCCCACCAATCACTATCGGTCAATCATTTGACTTTTCCACCAAACTATCTCCTTCACCAAAACCTTCGCTTCATCCTTCACCCACCCTTAGCCCAACGCTTCCCGCTCTCCAACCAGTCTCCATATCTACCCCCCGAGAAGGAGAAAATCTAACCGATACTAAACCGGAATTTCGCGGGCTCGGTCCGGCCCAAGAAAAAATTCATCTTAAACTAAAGTCACCAACCACATATGCAGCTGAAGTGATGATTGAACCTGACGGAACTTGGAGCTGGACCCCACCGCAAAATTTAGAACCAGGAAAACACACTCTCACCTTAGAATATACTGACAAAAATAATCAACGACAATCTCTCCTTCATCATTTTACTGTTCAAGCGGCCGAGACTATTTCGCCAACACCAACGCCAATAACACCTCTACCAACAAGAGCACTAACACCCACTCCTACTATAACCCTTGCCCCCACTTCTCTACCCACCACCCCCTTCGCTCAAGAGACAACGGCCACCCCAACCGCTCAAATAGTCACTGGCAACTTGACACCATTATTACTACTTGCTATCTTTAGTATAAGCTTAATTACTATCGCTTTCATAATTTAAAAGAGTTATTATCGTTATTTTATGGACAATAAAAGCTTACCTCCTAAATCAGAAAAATTACTCCCTCCCTATCGGGAAGAAAAAGCTCCTTTACCACCAAAGTCACCGTCTCTCTCACCATCAACACCGCCAACACCACCTCCCCCACCAACCACCTCACCGCCATCTCCACCACCAGTTTCCCCACCACCAGTAACCTCTTCGATTGCTAGTGTTGGCCTGTCTCCTAATCCCTCAAAAAAAACTCCTTTTAATAAAAAAACTTGGTTAATTATTTTATTAGCCTTCTTTATTCTTGCTGGAATTGTGGGAGGAATTTATCTTGTTCAACAAAGACAACAATTAAAAGGAAAAGCTACTGTTTCGGGAAGATTAATTTGTATGCCCCTTGACGATCAGGGTAATATCACCAACGAAAAATATCGTTACCATAGAATTAAAGTTAAAAATGAAACTAATCAAAATATCCAAATTAAAGTCCAGGAAAATTTATGCCCTTATGAACCCGGCCAACCTGTAAGTGGATACCGGTGCGATAATTATTCACAGGCTTATCCGTTAATTGTTGATGCTGGCCAAGAAAAAATTATTGCCATTGATATTCCTTGTGAAAAAATCGGCCAATTAGATGTCTCTAAAGATAAAGATCATTATGAATATGTTGGTATCGATCCAAATACCATCCCCGATTGTTTCAACACTATCGATAATCAGGTTTGGCAAGGGGGAATTGCTTTCACGATTAAGGCAAACACCTGTGCGAATTGCATAATCCAGGGTTACAAAGTAATGATGCCGGGTAATAAAAAAGATATCTCACCAGTATTCGATCAGGAGGTAACTTGCGTGGACACCAATGGAGTAGCACATAGTTCTTATGTCAACCCCTATCAATTTTTAAATATCCCCGCCGGTCAATATACTTGCTCTGCCGAGGTCCCAGATGGATACACAGTTGGCTCAACTTTATGCATAAATAATTATAACTGTCATGAAACAACTCCTGTTATGGGAGCCTCAAAAATATTTGATTGTCCTGCAGGTGGTGAAGCCGATCTTTGGTGGCACTATTACACTCCAACACCAACGTTAACACCAACCACCGAACCTCCCACTTCTACCCCTACCCTCACCCCAATTCTAACCCCAACTTCTAAACCTCCTACCTCTACTCCTATCCCCACCAACACGCCGGCGCCAAGCTATTCCTGTGAATGTTCCGACATTAAACTTTATAACCAAAACTGGGACGAAATTCAGCCAACAAACATTATCGCCGGACAAACTATTTACATTGCTGTCTTTGGCCAAGAAGATTTTCCCACCTATACAATTGATAGAGGAAGGATCAGGATTAATAAAACAACCTGGGATGCTGATGATGAAACCCAAATGACAGTCACCAATCATCCTAATGAATTTTATATCACCTATCACATCCCTACCAGTGGAGGGAGTTTCAAAATAGAAGGAGAAGTCCATTTAACCGGTCCGGAAGAAGAAGGTCATTGGCAATAAAATTATGAAAAACAAAAGGAACATTATTATTCTCATTCTTTCTCTTATCTTAGGCGCGGTGGCTGTTATCACCGGCATCAAGCTTTACCAATTGCGCCAAGAATCAATTGCCCCCACTAAACCCAAAGCAGTAACAGAAAAATGCACCTTAGAATTTACTGTTTCTGCCCCTACCCTCACTCCCACCGCCACCCCTACCGGGACACTAATTCCCACCGCCACTCCCACTGCCACTCCCACCGCCACCCCTACTCTTACCCCTACGCTGACTCCTACCAGTACTCCAACCAGTACTTCTGCACCTGGCGAACCAACCGCCACTCCCACCCAAAAAATAACTACTCAACCCACCACTAGCCCAATTTCTCAAGAGCTAACCACCACTCCACCCACAGAACTGCCTCCAGCAGGCAACACTCTTCCTACTATCGGTATTATCGTAGGAGGAATTATTCTTGGTATTTTAGGCCTCCTTTTAGCTCTTTAACCTATGTCTAATCGTATTGCCATCATCGGCGGCGGGATCACTGGGTTAACCTTGGCCTACCGCCTCTCCCCTCGAAACAAGGTAACTGTTTTTGAAAAAGAAAAAGTCTTAGGGGGATTAGCAATTAGTTTTAAAAAAGAAAATTGGCAATGGCCGCTGGAAAATTTCTACCACCACCTTTTTACCAATGACAAAGAATTACTTAAACTTCTCAAAGATTTAAAAATAAATTATTTTTTCTCTCGTCCCAAAACTTCAATTTACCAAAAGGGTCAAATTTATCAATTTGATTCGGCAATTAGCCTGCTTACCTATCCCCACCTTAATCTTTATCAAAAACTGCGCGCCGGCACCGCTATTGCCATCTTAAAAACTCTCCCCAATGAAAAGCTATTGAGGGAAAAATTAGCTGTTCATATTCTCCCTCAATTAATGGGCGATAAAGCCTATCAAGTCCTTTGGGAACCTTTACTTTGTGGTAAGTTTGGCCAACAAATGAATCAAATTTCGGCAGGTTGGATTTGGGCGCGGATTAAAAAAAGAAGTCAAAAATTAGGCTACATTAAAAACGGCTATCAATATTTAATTGATCGCTTAACTGCAGAAATTAAAAAAAATAAGGGACAAATTAAAGTTAATTATCCAATCAAAAATCTCAACCAACTAAAAAATTTCTCAAAAATTATCGTTACCACCTCACCGCCAATCTTTTTAAAAATCGCTCCCGCTCTACCCCAAAAATATAAAAATCAATTAGCCTCTATTAAAATGTTAGCCGCCCTAAACCTAATCTTGGTAACAAAAAAACCATTGTTAACCGATAATACCTATTGGCTTAACATCAGTGATAGAAACTTTCCCTTCGTTGCCCTTGTTCAACACACCAACTTCATTAACCCCCATTTTTATAACGGCAACCACATTCTTTATATCGGTGGTTACTATCCTCAAAATCATCCTTATCTCAAGATGAACAAAGAAAGCCTCCTAAAAAAATTCTTGCCCTATCTCAAAAAGATCAATCATCATTTTCAGCAATCAGCAATCATTAATTACCAATTATCAAAATCTCTATATGCTCAACCTATCGTCACTCCCCACTACCAAAAAACAATTCCCTCCTATCAGACCCCAATTGACAACGTTTATTTGGTTTGTATGGAACAAATCTACCCCTGGGATCGGGGTATCAATTACACTATTAAAACCGTTAACAAATTAGCCAATCTATTTGCATAATTTCTCTTAATTCTCTAAAATAAAACTAAGAGAATGATTAAGAAAAAATACTTGAATCAGCTTAAACCATTAATTATCTCTCTTCGTCTCCATCAGTGGATCAAGAACTTGGCTATTTTTGCCGCCATTATTTTTAGTGGTCAACTTTTCAATGCCAATCTTTTTTATTCTACTGTTTTAGGATTCGTCACTCTTTGCCTCCTTTCTTCCGCCTCATATCTTTTCAATGACATTATCGATGCTCCCTATGACCGTCTTCACCCTATCAAAAAATCCCGCCCCATCGCTTGTGGCAACCTTAAAATCAATACTGCTTTCCAATGTGCTTTATTTCTTCTTATCACCAGCCTTATATTAGCCTTTTTTTTAAGTAATAGTTTCTTTGTTATTGTCTTAATCTTTGCCACCCTTCATCTTGCTTACTCTTTAATCCTAAAAAAACACGCCCTATTCGACATCCTAAGCATTGCTACCTCATTTATCCTTCGTGTTTATTCCGGTGAAGTTCTAACCGCCTACCATATTCCCATCTGGTTAATGCTTTCCGTCGTTTTTTTGTCACTTTTCGTTGCCAGCGGCAAGAGACTTTCGGAACTTGTTAAAATAGGTTCTAAAACCCGCCCCGTTTTAGTTAAATACCAAGAAAAATTATTAGATTTCTATCTCTCTACTTTTGCTAATGCCACTTTGCTTTGCTATTCTCTTTTTGCTTTCACTGCCCAACCGCCTATTTTCCGAGACAAAATCTTTCAATTTCTTCTCTCCAATTATCCCAAAACCTTAGACAGAAAATGGCTAATGGCAACAATACCCTTCGTTATATTGGGTATTATGCGTTACGCCCAAATGATTTATTTAAATCAAACAGGAGAACAACCAGAGAAAATCTTGATTTCTGACCGCCTTCTTCTCCTCACTATTTTAGGTTGGGGGATAACGGTAATTACCTTAGTTTATGTCTCCTGAAAAAAAACTTCTCTTGCTAATCTTGTTAATAGGAGCTTTCTTGCGCTTTTTTAATTTAACGTGGGGAGAGGGATATTACTTCCACCCTGATGAAAATAATATCGCCCACAGTGCTTTAAGTCTCTCCTGGCCAAAATTAGATCCTCAATTCTATGCTTACGGTCAATTCTCTCCTTATTTAGCTTATTTTAGTGCTCAATTTTATAATCTGTTCTCATTTGTCCATCATCAAAAAAATCTCCATTTTTCCGAAGCTGTTTTCTTCCTCCGCTTTTGGTCGGCATTAAGTAGCACCGCCACTATCTATCTAATATACCTAATAGGTAAAAAATTCTTTCATCCTCGCTTCCCTTTTTCTTTCATTCCTCCTCTTCTAATCGCCTTTACTCCCGGACTAATCCAAGCGGCCCATTTCGGCACTACCGAATCATTGCTAATCTTCTTTTTCACCGCCATTATTTATTTTTCTCTTCGCTTTCTAAAAACTAATCAAAAGAAAAATCTATTCATCGTTAGTGTTTTATCAGGACTGGCTGTCGGTACCAAAATATCGGGGGCTATTTTTCTTACTCCCCCTATCTTAGCGATAATAATACGTTCTATTGTCTCCAGGGGAAAAAATAAATTAATAATTTATCAAATTGCCATAATAGTAATCACCACCACTCTTCTCGCTGTTTTATCTTCACCTTATTTAATTCTCAACTATTCTGAATCTTCCCGCATCTTAAAATATGAAATTGATGTCGCCCGAGGAAAAGTTCCCATCTTTTACACCCGTCAATTCACCGATACCATACCGTATGCTTTTCAAATAAAGAAAATTTTCCCCTATGTTCTTGGCTGGCCACTGTTCATTTTGGGTGCTATTGGCTTTCTGTTAACAATAATCTCTTTTATCAAAAATCTCTTAACAAAAAACAAATTGGATATTAGCTACTGGATATTGGATATTAGTTTTTTGGTTTATTTTCTTTACCACGGTCAGCTTTTTGTTAAATGGACACGTTTTATGACTCCTATTTTGCCATTTTTTGCTCTCTTTGTCACCTATGCTCTTGAGAAAATCTACCATCACCTTATTAAAAAAGTTTCTTCACCCACCATACTCTATACACTATACTTTATACTTCTCCTTCTCTTCCTTTTCCCCGGAATACTCTTCTTCACCTCTGTTTATGCCAAGCCCGATATTCGCTTATCTGCCTCTCAATGGACTCACCAAAATATCCCTGAAAACTCCATCATTCTCTCTGAAGCAGGCAATGTCGTCGATTTCCCTATCCCCGATATTCATCAAGAAAAATATTTAAAAGTTACCAACCTTGATTTTTATAACTTAGAAAAAGATCCAAAACTACAAAAACAGCTAATCAGTGCTTTAGAACAAACCGATTATATTATCATCCCCAGCCGGCGGATTTTTGCTAACCTCCACCCTTCTTGCCAATACCCTCTAACGGCTAAATATTACCAATCGCTTTTCTCAAACCAATTAGGATTTACCCTAATAAAACAGTTCAACCCTTATCCTTGGGAAATAACCGATGAGAAAGCCGAAGAAACCTGGTCTGTTTTCGATCATCCAGCAATTAGAATTTATCAAAAAAATACGCCTTACTCTTTAGAGAAGTATAGAGAAATCTTAGAAATACGGTAATAGACAGAGGTATGAGAATAAAATAGAAAAAATTATCATATTAAGACTGCCAAAATTTTTCATGAACAAAAAACATAATCTCCTCATTTTTATAACTGTTATCGCCATTCTTTTTCTGGGAGCTTACTTTCGCTTTTACAACCTTGATTGGGATCAAGGAAACCATCTTCACCCTGATGAAAGATTCTTAACTATGGTAGGCGATAAAATAAAATGGCCTCAAGATATAAGAGAATATTTCAACACCGGTAACTCACCTCTAAACCCCTATAATCAAGGTTACAGTTTCTTTGTTTATGGCACATTGCCTCTATTTTTAGTTAAAAAAATAGCTATCGTCCTAAAAAAAGACAGCTATGATCAATTTAACCTTTTGGGAAGGCAAATTTCGGCTCTTTTCGATCTTGGCACTTTAATTTTGATTGGCTTTATTAGTAAAAAAACAATCAAAAAATATTGGCCTTGGGCGGTTTTTATTTATGCTATCAGTGTTTTACCTATTCAGCTATCACACTTCTTCGCCGTTGATACTTTCTTAAACTTCTTTCTAACAGCCACATTTTTATCTCTAATCCTCTTTTATCAAAAAGACAAAAAATTATTTCTTGTTCTTTCAGGGATGTTATTGGGAATGGCATTAGCCTGTAAAATTACCGCCGCTCTCTTTATCCCCATTGCTGGCTTGTTCATTATAATGAACAGTATTAAAAAGAAAAATCTGTTGCTTTTCTTTATCTACGGAGTTATCTTTACTATTCCCCTAATTTTATCTTGGCGAGTTTTTCAGCCTTACGCCTTTATCTCTTTTCTAAAAATTAATCCTCAATTTATCGCCAATTTAAGAGAAAACCAAAAATTAATCAACACCCCTAATTACTTTTTCCCTCCCGCCATCCAATGGTTTAAAACAATACCGATCCTATTTCCTATCAGGAACATTATCCTTTGGGGCTTGGGCTTGCCCTTGGGAATAATCGCCTTCGCGGCTATTATTTTCTTTCCTTTAGGACAAGGAAAAAAACAGCCACCAGACTTTCTCCTTAGAATAAATTGGCTCTGGATAATCTGGCTAATTATTATTCAAGGAAGCCAATATAATAAAACTATACGTTATTTTTTAGTAATCTATCCCTCCTTGGCCATTATTACCGGAGGCTTTATTGGTTTTCTTTTGAAAAAAATTAAAAATAAAAAAATAAAACTTTCAACCGCAATCTTCGTAGTCACTATCTTTTCTATCTGGCCACTTTCCTTTTTAAAAATTTATCTCCATCCCCACTCAAGAATTCAAGCATCGGAATGGATTTACAACCACATCCCCCCGGGATCAACCCTCTCTTGTGAACACTGGGATGATTGTCTACCGCTAAACTTAAAAAATAAAAATACTCTTTCTTATAATTATAAAATAGAAACACTCTATTTATTCGATATAGACAGTGAGGAAAAATGGCAAAAAATTGACCAACATCTTGAACAAGTAGACTATCTAATTCTCTCCTCCAACCGCCTCTGGGGTTCCATCCCTAAAATACCAGAAATCTATCCCCAAACAGCAAAATTCTACCAAGACCTTTTAAACGGCCAGTTAAATTTTCAAAAAGTTGCCGAGATTACTTCCTACCCTTGCTTTCCACCCATAGGCAAATCTCTTTTTTGTATCCCCGACCAATCGGCTGACGAAGCCTTTACTGTCTATGACCATCCCCAAGTAATTATTTTCAGAAAGGCTCAATAATTAAAAAAGCAAGGTGACCAGAAGGATAAAAAATTTGTTCTTTTACCCGATAAGAAATTCCTTTTTCTTGCCACTTCTTTTCTTCTTCCACCCTGATAGCAAAAAGCTGGGATAATTGAGGATTAAAATCCGCTAAATTACCCACCCGGCAAGAGAAGCATTTCTCCTTCGGATCATAAAACCGCAAGAAAATTTGGGGCGCATTAAAAGAATCAGTCATTAGCAGTTGATCATAATAAGGGGATACTCTTAAGAAGTATTCAATAATCGGCCGTGATCCATACTGCCAACCCCAATAATCAGCGGAATAAAAAGGATAGTTTTTAAAAGCCATAAGATAAACAACTAACGAAAAAATAACCACTAAGTAAATTAACCCCATTGTTAGTTTAAAAACCACTTCTTTTTTTATTCTTGCCCTTAACCAATAAAAGCCCGTCACTATCCCCATTGCCGAAATAATCTGAAAAGGCACCACGCCAATAATTGATCGCGTCGCCTGGGGACCAGATGTTTGAGTAAAAATTGTTCCTACTGGATAAAATAAAAACCAAAAAACAATCATTTCCTTAGCCACTGACCTTTTTTTAAACAAACTCCACCACCCTAAAACCAAAAGAATAATTTGGAAAAAATAAAGTTCACCTCTGTTAGCAAGAGAATGGCGGGTAATAAACTGGCCAGGGAAACTGGCATCACCCAAGAAAAAAAGAAAGTCTATCGAAAAATGGTCCCAATATAATTTAAAAAACTGAAAGGCGGTTTTACTCTCTGCCACTTGATTCCAACGGGAAAAACCGGGACCAAAAAAAGTGTGACTAAAGAGAGGAAAAATCAAAACTAAAAGAAAAAGAAAGCTCAATAAAAGTTTTCTTTTATCTTTCCATAATTGCTGACGGGCTAAAAAAGCTAAGCTACCACAAAAAAGAGGAATGAAAAGGCGGGCCGGAAAATAAGAATAAAGGGCTAAAGCAAAACAAAAAATCGCTTTAAAAAGATCCCTATTCTCTTGTCGATAAATGAGCCAAAAATAAGCCCCCAGAGTGGTAAAAAAGACAAAAGGCATTAAGCCTTCCAGGGCGGTTCGGCTAAAATGAAGATGCCAGGGAGAAATTGCTAAAAAAAGGGCGGCCCATAAACCTAATTTTTTTCCGCCCATCCGACGAGCTAACAAATAAATTGCCAAAACGCCCAAAACACCATAAAAAGCCGAGGTGAGACGAACGGACCCCTCGTTTAAGCCAAAAAAATAAATAGGAATAATACTTGAATAAATTAAAATTGGATTTTTATATTCTCCAAAGGCACGAAAGAAAAGCGGCCAAGAAGAACCATATTCATCTTGGCCGGTCTTTAAAAGAGAATAAGCATTATACCCAATTGAGGCTTCGTCACAAAAAAAACCGGCGGGATTATTATCAATATTAATTACCCGCAACAGAAAGGCTAAAAGCAAAATTATCGCTAAAGACAAAAAACTGCTAAAATTTGTTCTTCCTTTAAGCCTTAACATCCTTAAAAACAGGGGGTATTAATTGCTTTGAATTAACTAAATAAATTTTGGCGCTACTAATCTTCTTTTTAAGATAATCTACTATCCTTTTATCGTCCTCAAAAAAATAATCAAGATTTAGCCTTTCTAGTACTTCTCTCTTAAACAAATGCGGCTGTTTATCATTAAGATTAAGAAAAACTTTTTCAAATACATTATTTAATTTTCTCTTTTCAAGCCAAACCATTGTTTCTCTTTTTAAAAAACTGTAGCGACTAGAAACAAGATAAAGCTTACAACCCTGCTTTTTTAAATCTTTAATAAAATTAATATTTTGCCGCAGAGGAGGGCGAAAAAGGTAAAAATGGGAGAGCTTTCTTATCCGTCTTTCTAACTTTGTTTTAGGATAGCGATAATGAAGCTCATTTTCTTGCTTTCCCCGGGATAAACGCTCTAACAAGGCTTTTGGAATTAGAAAAGGCTTATCGACAATCACCCCATCTAAATCAAAACCAATCTTAACTATCTTTTTCCCGCTCTTCATTATTTTAAATTAAATTTTACTTATTATAACAAATAGCCGCCATCCCCGAAATGAATTCGGGGTAAGCTTTGAGGGCTTTGCCGACTTCCCGTCATCCCCGAAATGAATTCGGGGCAGGCTCTGAAGTCGCCTATGGCGACCGAAGGATCCTCTTCTCCTTGTCATCCTGGCTTGTCCAGGATCGTCTTGGCTTGCCTAAGGTTGTATCGTGTATGGGGTTATTATGTTCACTTCGTTCACACCAACCCCATGAGT